>NZ_JADHZG010000001.1:818537-887252 GCF_027161185.1 Exiguobacterium sp. KJ 601
GGATTACCGAGAACGGCATGCTTTACATACAACCACTCGGTGGCTGGTGGAGTCAAGTGCTCATGGCACAACGCTTCGACATCATCACGTCGAACGGTAAAATCCCGGGTGTCGTCGCTTCGACACCGCCTCATTTGTTAGGACCAGATGCGATGAGTAAGCCGATGGACATCAAGCAGATGTTTATCGACATCGGAGCAGATTCTAAAGAAGAAGCAGAGTCATGGGGTGTACGTCCAGGGGTCCCTGCTGTTCCATCGAGCGCATTTACCCCACTTCATCACCCGAAAAAGATTATGGCCAAAGCTTGGGACAATCGTTATGGCGTCGGTCTTGCAATCGAATTGTTGGAGGAAACGACAAAAGCGGATCACCCGAACATCTTGTTCTCGGGTGCTACCGTACAAGAAGAAGTCGGATTACGTGGAGCGCAGACAGCATCTGAATTGATTCAGCCAGATGTGGCACTCGTACTCGATGCTTCACCGGCCAATGATGCTTCAGGAAGTAAAACGGAGTTCGGTCAGCTCGGTGAGGGAGCATTGATCCGAATTTTAGATCGCGTCATGGTCATGTCTCCTGAAATGCGTGATTTCTTACTCGATACGGCTTCAGACGAAAACATCAAGACACAATATTTCGTCTCACCAGGCGGTACCGATGCGGGGCGCGTTCACATGAGCGGAGAAGGGGTGCCGACAGCCGTCATTGGCGTCGCATCTCGTTATATCCATACACATGCTTCAATTCTTCATACAGATGACTATGATGCAGCAAAAGCGTTACTCAAAGCGTTAGTCAAGCGACTTGATCGTTCGACACTTGAAACGCTACGTCCATCTTGTTAAGTCAAACATTCCGTTCACTCGAAAGATGAGTGAACGGTTTTTTTGTGGATGTGCTTGCTATTTCATGAAAACGTCTTATACTGATAAAGGTGTTTATACATGTATATTACTTATGACAAGACACTTGTATAAGGGTAAGGAGGATATGTTATGTTCAAGAAAAAAGGAATCTCATTGAGCCCGTCGCTTTATTTTGTGACGGCGCTAAGTTATATGGCACTAGGTTTGTTTAGTACATTAATCATCGGTCTGATCATGAAAACAATCGGAGGTCAGCTCGAAGGGACGACATTCACAGGGATGAGTGCCACATTGATTCAAATCGGGGATGTTGCCATGAGCTTGACCGGACCGGCAATCGGGATTGCCATCGCCTATGCGCTAGAGGCGCCACCGCTCATTTTGTTTTCTGCGCTCGTTGTCGGGGCATTTGGATATGAGTTCGGCCCGGCAGGAAGCTACGTTGCGACAATTCTTTCGGTCGAAGTCTCAAAACTCGTCTCTAAATCGACGAAGCTAGATATTCTAGTGACGCCGTTCACTACGATTGCCGTAGGCTATTTCACAGCAACGTATATCGGCAAGTATGTCGGCCTGTTCATGACGCAACTCGGTGGTTGGATTGAATGGGGGACGGAGCAACAGCCGTTGTTCATGGGAGTGGTCGTCGCGACATTGATGGGACTTGCGTTAACGGCACCGATTTCAAGTGCTGCCATCGCATTGATGCTCGGTTTGAATGGGATTGCCGCTGGTGCAGCGACTGTCGGTTGTGCGGCTCAGATGATCGGGTTTGCCATCACGAGTTATCGTGATAACGGAGTCGGTGGGGCGATTGCTCAAGGGATTGGCACCTCGATGCTTCAAGTCGGGAACATTGTGAAAAACCCTTGGATTCTCCTTCCGCCGACAATGGCCGGTGCTGTATTGGCACCAATCGCGATTCTGTTGTTTGAACTGGAAAGTGTCGCTGCGGGGGCGGGCATGGGAACAAGTGGGCTTGTCGGTCCAATCGTCATGCTCGAAACAATGGGCTTTACTTGGTACACCTTTCTCGTCGTCATTGGTTTCCTCATAATCGGACCAGCTCTATTGAGCTACGCGGTATACGCAGTCTTGCGAAGAACTGGTCGGATTCAACCGAATGATTTAAAAATTGATTACTAAAGAAGAGCAACGTTTCGAGGAACGTTGCTCTTTTTCATCCAATTCCGAACCACATTTTCACGGACTCAACCGTCTCACGAGGGACGCGGAAACTGATTAAGAATAACATGAGCACAATCACGTAAATGGGGATCAAGAAACGCTTTCGAACGATGGGCAAGTGACGTGTCAATTTCTTGAGATATTTTTCGAGCACATAAATGACGGCGAAACCGACAACGAGCCAAATCAAGATCTCTAGTCTCGTTTTATCAGTGTCAATAAACAAGTAGCCGTATCGCAAAATGGCAAGCATTCCAAATACACCGACCATCTGTTCAAGAGGGTGCTTCATTTCAGGGTTTAACGTTTCGCGTGTTAATTTCATTCAGCTTCACCTGTTTCAACTAGTTTCGGCTTTGATTATAACAAACAGCAGAGCAGAATGTGTGACTTGACTTATGCTATTATAAGTGAGGAAAAAACGAACAGGAGTGATAATCATGAAACGACTATCAACAATGGCAGAATATATCGAAGCAAAAGAATCGAAAAGTGTCCTTATGTTTTCGGCGACATGGTGTGGAGATTGCCGATTCCTTGACCCATTCATGCCAGAAATCGAAAAGAAATTTGAAGCATGGACGTTCTATTACGTCGATCGTGACGAGTTCATGGAACTTGCGCAAGAACTTGATATTTTTGGCATCCCAAGCTTTGTTGCGTTTGAAAATGGCAATGAGGTTGATCGCTACGTCGGTCGTGAACGGAAGACGCCGGAACAGGTTGAAGCTTTCTTGAACGGATTAGGGTGAGCCTTTATGGAACGGAATGAGTTAAGACGTTATCTAGAATCGCATTTTAATGAAGAATACCGTACTTCTTACGATCGTGAGAATGAGGTGCTGCGCGTCGAGCGGAAATCTGACCGTTTTGGGGTCAATATTCGCCTTGCGCCGATTGTGGCAAAGGCAAAGACACGCGGTAAGGTTGCCGTCGATGAAGTCATCGAGTATATCGAATCGGCGATGAAGGCGGACGATCACATCTCCCTCACGGGAAATGAAGATGGCATCTATCCGGTCATTCGCTCGAACTCCTTCTCGAAGACGACAAAAAATGGAGAAGCACTTGTTTTTACTCCGCATACGGCCGAGACCGCGATTTTTTATGCGCTGGACCGCGGGAACGGGTATCGATTGATTGAAGAACGCCACCTTTCGGATGAGATGACGCTCGACCGCATCGAAGGAATCGCCCGTGAGAATGTGAAAAAACTACCGACCGAGATGAAGCAAGACGAAGTGGCTGGGAATCCCTTCTACTTCTTATCAACTCGCGATGGCTACGAGGCGTCTCGTGTGTTAAATGATGAGTTTCTCCGGATGATGGAACGACGGATTGAAGGGGATATGCTCGTCGGTGTCCCACATCAGGATGTGATGATCGTTGCGGACATTCGAAATGACCAAGGGTATGATGCGATGCAGCAATTGATGTTTGATTTCTTCACAAATGGTCGGATTCCTATAACTGCACTCGCCTTTCACTATGAGGCGGGGGAACTTGAACCGATTTTTATTGTCGGAAAAAAGACCCCGCCATCGAACACATAATCTGATAAAATAAGTGAGATGAGTTTGAAAGAAGGGACGTAGGAACGTATGCAAATGAATGTGTTTTACAACCGAGAAGGAATCGGTGATGTACTCATGGTGTTGTTGAAAGAAGGAGAAAGACATCATCAATCTGTCGAGCGGAGGGGAGATGTGGCAATCGTCAAGTCAGCAGACGGGGAAGTGAACGGGTACAACCTGTTTCAAGCGAGTCAACATGTTGATGTGACAGGATGGAATGGTCCTGTTGAGTTGACAGTCGAATTAGTGGAACAGTTGCAATCTATCTTGAATGATAACGGGATTGAAGAGGACTTTTCATGGGTTGACGTGACGCCGAAGTTTGTCGTCGGGTATGTTGAAAGCGCAGTAAAACACCCGGACGCTGACAAACTGTCAATCTGTCAAGTTCAAATCGACCAAGGGACTGTTCAGATTGTATGTGGCGCACCGAATGTGGCAACAGGGCAAAAAGTCGTTGTCGCAAAACCGGGTGCGGTGATGCCGACTGGTTTGATTATCCGTCCGTCTGCACTCCGTGGTGAAAGTTCACACGGGATGATTTGTTCTGCCCGTGAATTAAATCTTCCGAACGCCCCGCAAGAAAAAGGGATTTTAGTATTAGATGACGAATATGAAGTAGGTACAGCATTTAAAATCGGTCGCTAAATTCGACCGATTTTTTGTTAAATATGGATTGAGTGAAAAAGCGAGGAATCAAGTATGGATGCATATGAACGTTCACTGAAGCAACAAGCAGAGCGAATCAAACGAGAACTGTCGAAAGAAGGACAAAAAGGTTCCCCTCCGCCAAAGGTAGAGGTAACCGAGGAATTTATTCCGTCAGACGTCCCGTCACCGATTTATGGATATGCTCGTCCGAAACCAAAGATTGTCCTTCCGGTCGAACACTCTCCTGAAACGAGAGAGGCGTATGATTCAACGATGGCATCTACTCATTCTGCGACGGAAGAGCCAATCCAAGAGTCATCTACTGAACCCGTCTCTGAACCTGAATGGAGTGAAGAGTCCAACGAGCTGATTTCCGAGGAAATGGAAATGGAAGAAAAATCGATTCTTGGTGAAGTTTCGATTCTAGATAATGGCTTTTCATCTGTTTTTATGCAATCAACAGATTTATCTCGTTCAAAAAAGGAGACAGTCGTGGAGGCTCAACAAGGTGCCACTCCTCAAACTGACCTAGATATTGATGGATTGGCGGAACAAATTGGTCCGTCGATTGAGCAGATTGCAGAAACATTACAAACACCATCTGAACAGCAAGGAATGCCTTCTGACACAGATTTGACACCAGCGGTTCAAGTCTCATTTAAAGCGGATCAACCGCCTGTAAATGTGATGATGACGCCAAAAGATCGGATGGCGATGTACCGCAGCCGACGACTTGCGCAAAAAAACAATAATCTGTAATAGCACGACTCTGTGAGTTTTGCTATAATGACAAAGGTTTGTCGCATTTTGACGAGCCGCAATGAATTAGGGGGGCTATTTACAGATGAACCGTTATCACTTCGTCGGAATTAAAGGAACGGGCATGAGTCCTTTAGCTCAAATTTTATTTGATATGAACAATGAGGTCCGTGGATCGGACGTTGAAAAAGCATTTTTTACAGAAGAAGCATTGAACCGTAAAGGGATTGAAATTTTGCCATTCGATCCTGATAATATTTCGGAAGACCAAATCGTTGTGCAAGGAAACGCGTTCAGTGATGATCATCCAGAAATTGTGCGTGCACGTGAACTCGGATTAACGATTTATAAGTATTACGAGTTTTTAGGTGAACTCGCGAACCATTACACGAGTGTCGCCATCACTGGGTCACACGGGAAGACGTCAACGACGGGATTGCTTGCACACGTCATGCGTGGAATCGAACCGACATCGTTCTTAATCGGCGATGGCACGGGAGAAGGAGTGGCGGATTCGAAAAACTTCGTCTTCGAAGCTTGTGAGTACAAGCGTCATTTCTTATACTACCGTCCAGACTACGCGATTATGACGAATATCGACTTTGACCATTCGGACTATTTCTCTGGACTTGATGACGTCATTGACGCTTTCCAAGAAATGGCGAAACAAGTGAAGAAAGGAATCATTGCTTGTGGCGATGACGAAAATCTTCAACAGATTCAAGCCAACGTGCCGCTCGTCTATTACGGTTTCGGGACGCACAATGATTTCCGTGCTGAACAGGTCACATCGACAGAAAATGGAACGACATTTGATGTCTTTTTACGTGATGACTTCTACGGAACGTTCCGAATTCCTGGATATGGAGACCACAGCGTGTTGAATGCGCTTGCCGTCATTGCGACATGTGACTACGAGAACTTGCCGAAAGAATTGGTAAAAGAACGTCTTGAAACGTTCAACGGTGTAAAACGCCGATTCAGTGAATCGATGTTAAACAATCAAGTGCTTGTCGATGACTATGCGCATCATCCGCGTGAAATTAGTGCAACGGTAGAAGCAGCTCGGAAAAAGTATGGCAATCGAGAAGTCGTTGCAATCTTCCAACCACATACGTATACACGCTTGAAATCATTCATGGACGACTTTGCGACGGCATTGGCCGAAGCAGACACTGTCTATTTATGTGATATTTTCGGTTCAGCACGTGAGCAAGAAGGGACGGTCACCATCGAAGACCTTCAATCACGAATCGAAGGAGCACATATCTTAAAACGTGGTGGTACAAGCGTGTTACGCAACCATGCCGATGCCGTGCTCTTATTCATGGGTGCCGGTGATATTCAAACGTATCAGCGCGAATATGAAGAAGTTGTAAAACTTGAAGCGTAAGTGTGAAAGGGAGACGAAAGTCTCTCTTTTTTATGTTTAGCCATCCAAAATCTCGGTAATAGTAGTATCGATGAATATGACAAAGGAGATGTTAGGAATGGCTAGTCAAGTTGCACTCAACACCTTAAACAAAGAAGTAGCGAACTATGGATTGCTGTTTGTAAAACTTCATAATTATCACTGGTATATTAGTGGACCGCATTTTTTCACGTATCATGAAAAACTAGAAGAACTCTATAATTTAGTGGCAGAACTCTACGATGATGTGGCAGAACGACTCCTTATGAATGACGGCGAACCATTTGCGACGATGAAAGAGTATCTCGAACATTCAACGTTAAAAGAAGGCGATCGTCATGCCGAGACAGATCAGATGATCAAAGATATCATCAGTGACTTCAAACAAATCCGTCAAGAGATGCAAGATGCGATGGAGAAATTTGAGGACGGCGATGAGGCGATTGAAGATACATTCGTTTCTCATATCGAGCGACTCGAAAAAGAAATTTGGATGATGTCTGCCGCCCTCGGGAAGAAAACAAAATTATAAATATAAAGAATGGTGCACCTGAAAAAGGCGCACCATTCTTTATATTATTTCAAGTTTTCTGGATTGAGCGGAAGCAACGCATCGATGACGAAACGTCCATCTTTTCGGATGAGCAAATCGTCGAACCAGATTTCGCCGCCACCGTAATCCGGGCGCTGGATGTTGACGAGATCCCAGTGGACAGATGAGTTGTTGCCGTTATAAGCCTCATCATACGCTTGACCAGGTGTGAAATGGAAGCTTCCATCAATTTTCTCATCGAAGAGAATATCCTTCATTGGGTGTTGGATGTATGGGTTCACACCGATGGCGAACTCACCGACATAACGCGCACCTTCATCCGTGTTGAACACCTCATTGATCCGTTCTGTATCGTTCGCTGTCGCATCTACAATCTTCCCGTCTTTAAACGTCAACTTTACATTCTCGAACGTGAAGCCTTGATATGGAGATGGCGTATTGTATGTGATGACACCATTGACCGAGTCTTTGACCGGTGCTGTGAACACTTCACCGTCCGGAATGTTCATCTGACCAGAACACTTGATGGCTGGGATGTCTAAAATCGAGAATGAAAGATCGGTACCTGGTCCTTTCAATGTCACGCGATCTGTCTTATTCATTAACTCGACTAGCGCATCCATCGCACGGTCCATTTTTCCGTAATCGAGTGTACAGACATTGAAATAGAAGTCTTCGAACGCTTCTGTCGATTTTCCAGCGAGTTGCGCCATCGATGGGGATGGATAGCGGAGAACGACCCATTTCGTTCCTTTAACACGGTCTTCGGTATGCATTTTCCCAAGTGTGGCACCGACAAGTTTTTGCTGTTCGCTTGGAACGTCTGACAACTCGTTAATGTTATCACCAGCACGTAAGCCGATGTAAGCATCCATTGCTTGCATCTGTTTACGTTCGATGTCGGCCATCAGTTCGAGTTGTTCACGGCTTGCACCTGTATACAACTTACGTAAGATACGGCTCTCTTTTAAGAGAACGAAAGGATGTCCCCCTGCTTCGTATGCCTTTTCGACGAGTGCTTCAACGAGCGACTCTTCGACGCCGAAGTTCTCAATTAATACCTTTTCCCCCGGTTGTAGCTTGACGGAATAATTGATTAAACCGTCAGCTAATTGTGTAATTCTTGGATCTCTCACACGATCACCCCTAATTTTTTTTATGAATTTCTATTTTAGTGTAATCGAAAACACAAAAACGGGTAAAGGAATAATCAGACCGAATGGCGAAAACGGTTGTAGCAAATCTTTTCAGTCATAATGGTGCTATAATGAAACAAGAAACGATTGAATAGGAGGAATGGATTGAATGGAGATCACATTAGGAGGCATCGCTGGGCTAATTGCGGCGCTCGCGTTTGTCGTACTCGTCATCTTCTTGGCGCGTGTCTTGTCGAATGTAAATCGTACACTCGGAAGCGTCGCCAATACGACCGAAAATTTAGAACGCCAGCTCGATGGAATCACGATGGAAGTGACGGAGCTCTTACATAAGACGAACCGTCTCGTAGACAACGTCGAAGAAAAAACAGAATTGCTCGCACCTGTCGCTCATGCGCTTGATGAGCTAGGGACATCATTGAACGAGGTAACCGAGTCTGTTCGTACCGTCTCGACTTCTGTCCATTCGGCAGCGGACGAAAACAAAGAACAGATTGCGCAAGCCGTCCGATGGGGATCGGTTGCGGTCGAATTGTTCAAGAAGAACAAACCTGAATCTTCTACTACAAAAGAACGTCCACGTCGTCGCACACGACGCGAGAAGAAAGCAGAAACACCTGTATCACCTGATTTGATTCAAACGGATGATACGATCAAATAAGTTAATCTCGGGGAGGAACTCACACATGACAGACCAAAAGCAATCAACAGAACAGAATCAATCAAGTAGCGGATTTTTGACGGGTGTCATTCTCGGAGGGATTGTTGGAGCGGCAGTCGCGTTATTGACGTCTCCGAAAAACGGACGTGAAGTCCGGACGTACCTTGATGAGAAGACGTCAACATCGCGAGAGCGCCTGACTGTCAAATCGAAAGAGATGCGTGAGAAAGCAGAACCGGTCCTCGGGGAATGGATTAAAGTGGCGAGCGATAAGGCGGCACCTGTCCTCAATATCGTAAAAGATAAGGCACGCGAAGCTGCAGAATTGAAGCAACAAATCGATGAAGATGAGCTTTCGATTGAAGAGGCGATGGAAAAAGCAGATCAACTCGTTGCGGAAGCAGAATCGGAAGTGAAGGAACAGATGGACCGCGCGGCTGAAGAAGAAAAGCCATCGAACGCATCGGATTCAGAGTCTGACGATTCGCTCGAAGCACCTGTCAATGAGTTGCTCGACGAGGAATCGAAAGAAGAACTAGAAGATTTAAAGAAAGACTTAAAAAAAAATGAGTAATTCGTAAGGACCGAATGGATTCGGTCCTTTTTTGGTGATTTTGTGACGTAGAAGGTTTCCTTATGACAAAGCGCACAAAGTTCGATATAATTAGGAATCTGGAAAGAACGGCTTAGGAATGAGAGGGAAACTATGAGTCCACAAGATCAATTGAATCGATTACGTCGAGAAATGGATGAATTGAACCATGAAATGCTCGACTTGCTTAGTCGGCGCGGTACACTTGCCGTCGAAATTGGAAAAATTAAACGTCTTCAAGGTGTCGAACGTTATGATCCGGTCCGAGAGCGAGAGATGCTTGATTTTATTGCCGCATCAAACCAAGGGCCGTTTGAAACGTCACGTCTTCAACATATCTTTAAAGAAGTCTTTAAAGCGTCTGCTGAATTACAAGGAGAAGATCGAGATAAAACGCTTCTCGTTTCGCGTAAACGTCAACCGGAAGACACGTTGGTCCATATGAAAGATGTGACGATCGGAAACGGCCGTCCACAATTGATTGCAGGACCATGTGCCGTAGAGTCTTTCGAACAAGTGAATGCGGTCGCAGAAAAGCTTGCATTGTCTGGTGTTAAAATCATGCGAGGCGGTGCTTATAAACCACGTACGTCACCTTACGATTTTCAAGGCTTAGGTTTTGAGGGATTGAAACTGTTAAAGACGGCAGCTGACCGACATGACTTACGAGTCATCACAGAAATCATGACTCCTGGCGCAGTGGAATCGGCGTTACCGTATGTTGACATCATTCAAGTCGGAGCTCGCAACATGCAGAACTTCGATTTGTTAAAAGAAGTTGGGAAGACAGACAAACCGGTCTTGTTGAAGCGCGGATTATCCGCTACAATCGAAGAGTTCATTTATGCGGCAGAGTACATTATGGCGAGCGGGAACAGCCAAGTCATCTTGTGCGAGCGGGGAATTCGAACGTATGAACGTGCGACACGCAATACGTTGGACATTACCGCTGTGCCGATTTTGAAGCAAGAGACGCATCTGCCTGTTATGGTAGACGTCACGCATTCGACCGGTCGTCGTGATTTATTGTTGCCAGCTGCAAAAGCGGCCCTTGCAATCGGAGCTGACGGTGTGATGGTAGAAGTGCACCCGAATCCGGCGATCGCCCTCTCGGACGCGCAACAACAATTGGACTTCGATCAATTCGATCAATTTGTGGAAGGACTCACGGTCCAGTTTCCCCAACTTGATTTGGTGAAAAAGTAAGCTTTCCAAATGGAAACGTTTTATATCGCATGAAGACAGGGTAAATGGATGACAGATACCTGTCTTCCTTTTTTAAGACGTTTTATGAAAACTTTTTGAAAATCAGGACTTGTAGGAGGAGTAGTTTATGAATAGTAACAACGTAACAATCTATGATGTGGCACGAGAAGCCGGGGTGTCGATGGCGACCGTCTCTCGTGTCGTCAACGGAAACCCGAACGTCAAACCGACAACACGCAAGAAGGTACAGGATGCGATTGACCGTCTTGGTTATCGTCCGAACGCCGTCGCACGTGGACTAGCAAGCAAGAAAACGACAACGGTCGGTGTCATCGTACCGGATATCTCGAATATCTTCTTTGCCGACTTGGCGCGAGGTATCGAAGATGTGGCGACGATGTATAAATACAACATCATCCTTGGTAACTCAGATTCGAGTCGTGACAAGGAAGTCCATTTACTCAATACGCTATTAGGTAAACAAGTGGACGGTATCATCTTCATGGGTGGACGTTTGCATGAAGATCTCGTGGAAGAGTTCAAAAAATCACCAGTTCCAATCGTTCTCGCAGCGACATTGAACCAAGGATATGATCTCCCGGCTGTCAATATCGATTATGAGCAAGCGGCGTATGACGCGACTCAGATGTTGATCAACCACGGACATGACCGTGTTGGATTCATCACTGGACCACTCGAGCAACAAATCAATGGCGAGAAGAAATTTGCCGGTTATCGCCGTGCTCTTGAAGATGCAGGTCTTCCTTTCCATGAGAACGATATGATTCTCGGAAATTATACGTATGCGTCTGGTCTCGAGGCGATGCAAAAAATGTTGCAACGTGACGATTGTCCGAAAGCCATCTTCGCAGGGACGGATGAAATGGCACTTGGGGTCATCCATGCGATTCAAGATGCAGGTTACTCTGTTCCAAACGATTTCGAAGTCGTCGGTCACGATAACACGCGCCTCGCGACGATGATTCGTCCGAAGTTGACGACGGTCGTTCAACCGATGTACGATATCGGAGCCGTCGCGATGCGTCTCTTGACTAAGATTTTGAACGCGGAAGAAATCGAAGAGAAAAACGTCGTGCTTCCTCACCGAATCGAACGCCGTGACTCGCTTCGTCAGGACTAAAAGAAAAGCTGCCCGTTCATCCATTTTTGAGATGAACGGGCAGCTTTATTTATAAATAAATCGATTTTCGATCATTCGAGATGAACGGCCAAAAGGCACGCTTCGTGACTTCCCAATTCTTTTCTTCAATTTGTTGACGCCGCGGGATATGATCAAACGCGTAAAGAGAGTCGTCCCACCGAGTGGGTAACGGTTGACCAGCGACATCGGACCATTGCTCAATCCACTCGGTCGGGATATCTCCGGCATAGGGTGTCTCTCTCGTCAGACCGGCCCACACTTGTGCCCAGGCGCGAGGAACGGCTCGATACCAGTCATAGCCGCCGCCACCAAGTGCGACGAGACGACCATCGGTATACTCGTCTGCCATACGTGAAGCGATTTGGGGAATCTGTTCGAACGTCCGTATCGTTGATGCGAGATGGGTGAGTGGATCAAAGACATGGGCATCCGCACCATTCTGAGTCAGGATGATATCAGGTTTGAACCATTCGCACGCTTCACGTAAAACGGTCTCATAGCACGTCAAAAATGAGTCGTCTTGGGTGAACGCATCGACTGGTACGTTCCAACTATAGCCGTATCCTTTCCCATTCCCTCGCTCTGTCACCATTCCGGTACCCGGGAAGAGATAGCGACCTGTCTCGTGTATGGATAAAGTCATCACATCATCATCGTCATAGAAGAGCCATTGGACCCCGTCCCCATGATGCGCATCCGTATCTACATAGAGAACGCGCGACCCGTATTGTTTTCTCACATGTGCGATGGCGACGGCCGCATCGTTATAGACGCAAAATCCTGATGCTTTGCGCCGCATTCCATGATGTAGACCGCCCCCAACATGGAAGGCTCGCTCTGCTTTGCCGCTCGCAACTAGATCGAGCGCATGAATCGTCCCACCGACAAGCCGTGCGGCTCCCTCGTGTATCGTCGGAAAGATGGGAGTGTCTTCCGTACCGAGACCAAATTTATTCGCTTTCAGCGTAGAAAGTTCTCCTGCCGCCGCAGCTTGTACGGCTTCGATGTAGTCAAAGTCATGAACGAGCGCTAACGCTTCAACCGAAGCGAGTGGAGGAGACACACATTCCGATTTGGAGAGTTTTCCGGCTGCAATCAGAAGGGATGTCGTCAATTCCAGTCGTAACGGATTGAACGGGTGATCCTCATGAAAGCGATAAGACGTCTCGTCTTCGCCAAATATGTAAATCGGTCTCATCGTGACATCTCCGGACCGAGGACATCATACCCTTCACGTTTCAACCGTTCGATGATTCGGAGCGGGTTCATCGTCTGGACGCGGAAAGAGATGATACGTTTATACGGATCGCTCGTCGGATGAACGAAGACGTTGATGATATTGACGTTTGTTTTGGCGAGGAGTCGGGTCACTTTTTCGAGTGTGCCGGTCGTATTTTCGACGAGAATTTCAATTTGCGAACTCGGTTCGAGTGCGCCTGTCAATTGCACGAAGTAACGTAATAAATCGGTCTCTGTCAATACACCGACGAGTTTCCCTTGTTCGACGATGGGGAGACAGGTTAGCCGGTTTTCGTAAAATAACGCAGCTGCATCTTCAAAGAAATCGAATGGATGCGCTGTCGGTACCTCGGATCGCATGATGCTCGATACAGGGTTTTGAAAGTCTGCGTTTTCACTTTCGGGATGAAAGACGCTCGTCGCACCACTCAGCTCGAATTGGCCGACAATCCCGACGACTTGTCGAGCGGGATTTGTCACAATCAAATGTCGGACACGATGTTCACGCATTAATTTTGCGGCATGGGCAATCGTATTGGTCGGTTGAATCGTCACGACATGTCGATTCATCATCTGTTCGATTAACATGAAATCCCTCCTTAGTCGTACATAAATCGTCGGCGAAGACGAAGTGAATCAAAATGGTCGATTGATTCTTGTCGTACGTTTTTTCCGATACGAGCCATCAAACAGTTGGCAGGATGGGAGGCAATCTCAGGATCGTCTGTCGGGAAGAAAACAAGTCCACCGTGATTCATCATCTTCTCCATGACTTTTCGATAATCCCAAATCGAGAGTCCACTACCTTTCAAATCCCAGTGCCAATAATATTCGGTCGTCAAAATCAAAAAGTCATCCATATGTGGGTCCATCATCGATACTTCGAGTAATTGTTTCCCGATTCGTTGACCACGGAAGCGAGGACTCACCTCGATTGCCCCGAGTTCAAGGATGTATGGGTCGTTTCCTTCACTCCAACGCTCATACGGGTCAGGATAGAGGAAAGTCACGTATCCAATCACGAGATCGTCTTGCCTGGCGACGATGATTCTTCCTTCTTTTAACCCAGCAATATCGACGAGTGCTTCGTGCTGATCTTCCGGTTCACGAAAAGCTGTCAATCCTTCATCAAGACGATACGTCTGTAACACGTCAGGCGCCACCGGACCATCAATCGTGACGTCACCTTGTGAGGTCTGCCACACTTTTGAATGATATTGTTTTTCCATAGGGTCACCACCTTTTCCATCTCTTATTATAGCGCTTTCATCAAGCTGGAATCATCCTGTTTTGATGAAATTGGAAATTCATTGATTTGTCATAATTTTAACACTATACTGAAAGTGGTTATACCAATCTTTACAGGGGAGGCGAATCTTTAGCGATGGAAAAATTGAAAGCGTTAACAGGGGAACATCAATTAGCGTCGTATGAAGAGGCTTGTCAGTCGTTTGAATGGACACAAGCAGAAGCATTGTTTTCATGGAATTTGACGGGGAAAGTCAATTTGGCATATGAAGCCATCGATCGCCATGCGGAAAGTGAATTGGCGACAAAAGTGGCACTGCTTTATTTCGATGGGGATCGAGAAGAGCGGTACACGTATGCGGATATGAAGAAAGAAAGTAATCGTTCTGGTAATGTTCTGAAGTCGATTGGTGTGGAGAAAGGCGACCGCGTCTTTATCTTTATGCCACGTCAGCCAGAACTTTATTTTATTTTGCTCGGTGCAATCAAACGAGGGGCCATCGTCGGTCCATTGTTTGAGGCGTTCATGGAACAGGCGGTTCACGACCGTTTGCTCGACTCGGAAGCGAAAGTGATTGTGACGACGAAAGAACTGTTGCCGCGCATTCCGGTCGATCAGTTGCCTCATTTAGAGACAATTCTACTCGTTGGGGACGATGTCGAAGAGTCGGAAAAGGTGCTCGATTATCGTAAACTGGCGAACGATGCGACGACAGATCTCGAATTGACGTGGGTCGACCGTGAAGACGGTCTGATTTTACACTATACATCGGGCTCAACAGGAAAACCAAAAGGGGTTCTCCACGTCCATAATGCGATGATTCAACATATGATGACCGGCAAATGGGTACTCGATCTTCAACCGGATGATATTTACTGGTGCACGGCTGACCCTGGATGGGTGACGGGGACGAGCTACGGTATTTTTGCGCCTTTCTTAAATGGTGCGACAAACGTCATCGTTGGTGGACGCTTCAATCCTGAATTTTGGTATTCGGTCATTGAACGGTTTGGCGTGACAGTTTGGTATAGTGCCCCGACGGCGTTCCGCATGCTCATGGGCGCTGGCGACGAAGCGTTTGAGAAGTATGATTTGTCTTCACTTCGTCATATTTTATCCGTCGGTGAGCCGCTAAATCCAGAAGTCATTCGTTGGGGACACGAAGCATTTGATCTTCGAATCCATGATACGTGGTGGATGACAGAAACCGGTGCGATGATGATTTGTAACTATCCGACGATGGACATCAAACCGGGCTCAATGGGGAAACCGATCCCAGGTTGCGAAGCGGCTATTTTGGATGACCGGGGTCAACCACTTCCACCACACCGAATGGGGAACTTGGCACTCAAGACGCCTTGGCCGTCGATGATGCGGAAGATTTGGAAGAACGATGCGAAGTATGAGAGTTACTTCTGGGGAGATTGGTATGTGTCAGGTGATTCTGCTTATATGGACGAAGACGGCTATTTCTGGTTCCAAGGTCGGGTCGACGACGTCATCATGACAGCAGGAGAACGGGTCGGACCGTTTGAAGTGGAAAGTCGACTCGTGGAACATCCGGCTGTGGCTGAAGCGGGTGTCATCGGAAAACCGGACCCGGTCCGAGGTGAAATCATCAAAGCGTTCATTGCGCTACGTAAAGGTTATGAACCGTCTGATGAGTTAAAGCAAGAAATCCAGCAGTTCGTCAAAGAAGGATTGGCTGCGCATGCGGCACCACGTGAAATCGAATTCAAGGACAAGTTGCCGAAAACGCGAAGCGGGAAGATCATGCGTCGCGTCTTGAAGGCTTGGGAATTGAATCTTGAAACAGGTGACCTCTCGACGATGGAAGATTAAGATAAACAAAGGGTCGACACATCGTGTGTCGACCCTTTGTTTATTCACCGTTAGCATCAGCATCGGCTTCTTCTTCAGCTTGTTGTTCGGCTTCTTGTTTAGCCTCTTCTTCAGCTTTCTTCTTCGCGTCTTCCTCAGCTTTTTTCTTTGCTTCGGCGTCTGCTTTTTGTTTAGCTTCTTCTTCAGCTTTTTTCTTAGCGGCAGCATCGGCAGCAGCCTCTTGTTTCTTCTCCTCAGCTTCTTTCTTTGCTTCTTCGGCCTCTTTCTTGGCCTCTTCTTCTTTCTTCTTCTCTTCCTCTTCTTTTTCTTTCTCTTCTACTTTCTTCTTCTCAGAGAATGAACCTGAGTCTTGGAAGTCTTTCGAAGTGACGGTTGAAGGTTGTGAGAAGCGGGCGCTGACGCCTAGAGCTTCTGGGTCATCCGCATAGACACGATTCATCGTTTGCGACCAGATGCGCTGTGTCCGTTGATAGTAACGTCCATAATCCCAACCATCTAGCATTGAGAGGCGTTGTGAATCATAACCTGACCAGACAGCGAGTGTAACGTTCGGGTTCGACCCGACCAAGTACGAATCACGTTGATCGTTCGTTGTACCGGTTTTACCCATCCAATCGCCAGGAACGCTGAGCAATGATTGTGCATATGTCGCAGTACCTGACGTGTAGACGTCGCGGAGCATATCCACCACGAGATAAGAGGTACGTTCTGTGAAAATACGCGTTTTCTTCGGCTTCGCTTCGTAAATGACTTCACCTTGATATTCGATTTCTTGGATGAAGTGCGGCTCCACGTGTTCACCGTAATTTGCTAGCATCGCATAAGAGGCGGCCAAATCGATAGGCTTGACTTCCCCGGTACCGAGTGCCATCGCTGAAGCATAACGGTTTCCTTCAGATACCGGAATTCCCATGTCGACTAATTTCTGCGTATCAGCAGGTTTTTGGTTACGTTCTTCATAAATCTTAACAGCCGGAACGTTCAAGGAGAGCTTGAGCGCATCGCGTACTGTGACAGCACCGCGATACGTTTTCCCTTCGTTTTGAACTTGTTTCTTCGGTTGTCCGGGACCAGTAAACTTATAGAAATACTCCTCGTCAATGATTTGAGTGGCAGGTGTAATCATGCCAGCTTCAATCGCATTTGAATAGACAAGAATCGGTTTTGCAGTCGATCCGATTTGACGTTCTGCCCAGAAAGCACGGTTCAAATCGTCGGTCTTGCCATTGATGTAGCGACCTCCGACGAATCCGAGTACTTTCCCGGTCTTATTCTCAATCATGACAGAAGAGGTTTGTTCAGGAAGTGTGCGGTTCTCATCTTCAATCGTTTGATTCGGTCCGAAGTTGCCAGCGTTTTTAGCCGGTTGTTGCATCGCTTCGTGAATTTCTTTATCCAATGTCAAACGGATGTTGAACCCACCTTGACGCAACATGTTATGAGCACGCTTCGCATAAGTCGAACGGACAGAGTCCTGTTCCTCCGAGCTCAACTCATTGATTTCAATCCCATCTTGCTCCAATAGATAATCCGTTACGATTTGGCGTGCTTGAAGTTCTGCTTCGTCTACCACGTACGGATATTTGTCGCGAGGCTTCGTCTGAGTCTGCATGAAGTCTTGTGTGATGTCGTAGTTATAAGCGGCATCATATTCTTCTTTCGTGATCTTTCCTGCAACGTACATGCGGTTCAATACCGTTTTCATTCGGTTAACCGCACCCGATACGTCCTCTTTGATGACGCCACCTTGATAGTAAGGTGTGTAGAAGAATGGGTTTTTTGGGATACCGGCAAGGAAAGCGGCTTGTGGAAGTGTCAATTTCTCTGCCGAAGTATTGAACACACCGCGAGCGGCGGCCTCAATCCCTGAAATGTTACGTCCCATCGAGTTACGTCCGAATGAGACAACGTTCAGATAGGCGTTTAAAATTTCATCTTTGTCCATCGCCTTCTCTAGACGAAGGGCGAGTAATATTTCTTTTGCTTTCCGTTCGAAAGATACTTCGTTCGTCAACATTTGGTTTTTAATCAATTGTTGCGTCAACGTTGAACCACCCGTGCGATCTTCAGATCCTGTTGCTTCTTGTAAAATAGCGCGTAACGTCGCTTTTGGAACGACGCCATCGTGCTCATAGAATTCGACATCTTCCGTCGCAAGTAGTGCATCGACAACGTATGGAGAAACTTTTTCTACTGGAATCGGGATTCGTACCTCATCGGTCGTATAGTTCCCGATGCGCTCCCCGCTTCCGAAGTAAATATTGGAAGTCGATGTATACGTATTGATTTGCGCAGTCATTGTCTTGTAGGCCGGGGTCGGCATATCTTTGACGAGTGACGCGAAATATCCGACACCAATTCCAGCACCTAAAAACCCGATGAGTACAACAGAAATGATGGTCAGGAGTAGGACGTTCCACGACACATCATACATAACATTGGCATAACGACGTACTTTCAATGATGTCGGATTATTCCATAAGTCTCGAATCTTCTGCAGCATGACAGCCTCCTTAAATATGGTGTAAAACTATTTTAGACAGTAATATATTCGATTATAGCACAATTCAACCTACACCTTACCTCGAAAACGAAGTCTCGTGCAAGTTTCATTGTAAGAGTTGACAAGTTGAAAACGATGCTTATAAAATGAATAGCATAGTCAACAATAAGATGACGCTGTGAAGAAAGCGAAGTAGTCGACGGACCTCTTGTCCAGAAAGCTAGTGGTTGCTGTGAACTAGCCAATGTCAATCGATGAATTACACTTTTAGAGCGTGCCTTCGGGCCGGTTCGAGACCGTTATCTCTCGCTCAAGCGGTCGCAAATTGCGACAAGTAGGGTGGTACCGCGGAATCTCCGTCCCTTCTCATATGAGAAGGGACGTTTTTTTATGTCAATTGAAGGAGTGGAACAAATGGAACTATTAAACGATTTAGAGTTTCGAGGACTTGTCAACCAAATGACAGATGAAGAAGGATTGAAAGAACAACTGAAACAACCGACGACGTTATACACGGGATTTGATCCGACAGCGGACTCGCTTCATATCGGGCACTTGCTCCCGATCTTGACGCTAAAACGTTTCCAGCAGGCCGGCCATCAGGTCATCGCGCTCGTCGGTGGGGCGACAGGGATGATCGGAGACCCGTCTGGTCGTTCGGATGAACGTTCACTAAACACGTTGGATACGGTCAAGCTCTTCTCCGATCGCATCAAGGATCAGTTGAGCCGATTCCTTCCACTTGAAGGGGAGAACCCGATCACGATTCGCAACAACTACGAATGGACGGAAGAGATGTCAATCATCGACTTCCTGCGCGACATTGGGAAGCACTTCCCAATCAGTTACATGCTTGCGAAAGACTCTGTCGATTCACGTATGGAGAACGGGATCTCGTATACAGAGTTCTCTTACATGTTGCTCCAATCTTACGACTTCTTGAAACTATACGAGACAGAGAAATGTCGTCTTCAAGTCGGTGGAAGTGATCAATGGGGGAACATCACGGCAGGTCTTGAATTGATTCGTCGCTTTGGTCACTCTGAAAAAGCGTTCGGTCTCACCGTGCCACTCGTCACAAAGTCGGACGGACAAAAGTTCGGGAAGACAGCGGGCGGTGCAGTTTGGTTAGATGCGGATAAGACGTCGCCATATGAGTTCTACCAGTTCTGGATCAACGTCGACGATGCAGATGTCATCAAGTTCATCAAATACTTCACGTTCATGTCGCATGAAGAGATTGAGGCACTTGCAGCCGAAGTGACAGAAGCGCCTGAAAAGCGCGTGGCACAGCGCCGACTCGCAGAAGAGATGACAAAGCTTGTCCACGGTGAAGCAGGACTTGAACAAGCGGAGCGCATCACGAAAGCGTTCTTTAGCGGAGATTTGACGTCGCTTCAACCGGAAGATATGGAAGATGCGTTTAAAGGCATGCCGCAATTCGAACTTGACGGTGAACGCAACCTTGTCGACCTCCTCGTCGAAGCGAAGATCTCACCATCGAAACGTCAGGCACGTGAAGATGTGACGAACGGAGCGATTTACTTGAACGGCGAACGTGAACAAGCGCTCGATAAAATGATTACGCGCGAAGACACGCTCGGTGAATTCACCATCATTCGCCGTGGTAAGAAGAAATACTTTGTGATTCGTCACATATAATCACGATGTCCGTTCCTCATTTGTTGAGGAATGGACTTTTTTTATACATGACGTGCGGTTCGGATTTGCTAAAATGGGAAGATAGGAGGGATGACGATGGAGATAGAAGAATTTTTCGGTGAGCAGTTCCATCAATGGCGCGAACACTTTCGTTATTATGAAATGGCGATCACGGAACTTGAGAGCGATCTCGGGATCATCGACTTGGACTGGCAGACGAGACTCGGGTATTCACCGATTGAACATGTGAAGACGAGAATGAAGACATTGCCGTCCATCGTGCGCAAGATGAAACGGAAAGACTTGCCTTTGGAAGTTTCGGCGCTTTGGGAACATGTGCACGATGTGGCGGGCATTCGGATTGTTACGAGCTTCCGCGACGATATTTATGAAATCTTGCGTCATCTAGATGCGCGAGATGATTTAGATATCATCGAAATCAAAGATTACATCAAACATCCAAAACCGAGCGGGTATCGGAGCTTACATCTCATCGTGAAAACGAAAGTCTACTTGGCAGAACGAATCATCTGGGTGCCTGCGGAGATTCAGATTCGGACACTCGCCATGGACTTTTGGGCGGCAACGGAACATAAGCTTCAGTACAAATATCAACATGCCGTGCCAGAATCATCGAAAGAAGAGCTGATTGAAGCGTCACTCATGGCGGATGCCCTCGATACGCAAATGGGACGCATTCGACAAGAGATTTTGAAGAAATAAAAAAATCCCCTTCGTGAAGAAGGGGATAAAAAGCATTAACGTGAGTAGTACTCGACGATGAGTTGCTCTTTGATTTGGTCGTTGAGTTCAGCGCGTTCTGGGAGACGTACGAATGTACCTTCGAGTTTCTCAGCGTCAAACGATACGAAGTCTTTTGTAGCTGGTGCTACTTCAAGTGCTTCAGCGATTGCTTTTACGTTTTTCGACTTTTCACGAACAGCGATAACTTGACCTGGTTTTACGCGGTAAGACGCGATGTCAACGCGTGATCCATCAACAGTGATGTGACCGTGGTTGACGAGTTGGCGTGCTCCACGACGTGTGCGAGCGAGGCCGAAACGGTAAACGAGGTTGTCGAGGCGTGATTCGAGCAAGAACATGAAGTTCTCACCGTGGATGCCTGGCATTTTACCAGCATCGTTGAAGATGCGGCGGAATTGCTTCTCGTTCACTCCGTACATGTGACGAAGTGCTTGCTTCGCTTGAAGCTGAAGACCGTATTCTGAGATTTTCTTACGACCATTTCCGTGTTGACCTGGTGCGTAAGGACGTTTTGCTAATTCTTTACCCGTTTCGCTAAGCGAGATGCCTAAGCGACGCGAGAGTTTCCAAGCTGGACCTGTGTAACGAGCCATGATTGGACTCCTCCTTGTTGTTCATGTATTTTGCACAAAAGAACAACGGTGTCAAAGACGAGTAACGCCCCTTTCTAGGTGCAAGCACCTTCACTTGATAGCGAAGCTACGAGATGCCCCTCCGACAAAAGTCGAGGCCCGAAAGGTGGATACGTTTGTCTGTGACTGCTATCGTCATTTCATGCACAAAGATGAGTATACGATGAATACCATCTCTTGTCAATCAAATATAGCGAAGAAGTGTTTCGCAAAAACGTTCGAGTCCTTGACGGTCGATTTCTGAGAAACGGTCGAACTCCGGGCTGTCGATATCGAGCACGCCGATTGTTTTCCCGTCACGTACGAGAGGGACGACGATTTCAGAATTCGAAGCCGCATCACATGCGATATGACCAGGGAATTGATGAACATCGGCCACGAGCTGTGTTTCTTGTGTAGCTGCCGCAGTTCCACAAACCCCTTTACCGAACGCGATGTGAACGCAAGCCGGGAGTCCCTGGAATGGTCCTAAGATTAGACTGTCTTCAGAATCAGTCACGTAGAATCCGACCCAGTTGATCCGATCTAAAAATTGGTTGAGTAAAGCGCTGGCGTTGGCAAGGTTGGCCACTGTATTTGTTTCGCCCTCTAATAATGCGGCGAGTTGCTTGTTTAATAGTTCGTAACCGGCTGTCAAATCACCTGAGTACGATGTCGTTTGGAACATATAAATTCCCCTCCATCTTTCGTGTTTTTAGAATTTAGCATTATGGTACACGCAAATTTAAGATTTGTCTTGTTAGAAAGTTCCGAAAAAATGAACAATCTCCACTGAAACCATTGGAAAACCTATGCAAATCGTTGGTTCTATAATATGATTAGGTATATCTATTCTTATAAAATACTTCTTTTTTTTAATATAAAGGTACATAAGTCCACGAAAGCGGCTTGGAGGTTGTGAAAAAGATGGATTACGGAATTTATGGATTAATCATTGGAATCATCGTCGTCGTATTAGGCGGCATGTTGGGGAGTATGCTCATTCGAAGGAATTTTTACCAAAAAATTGACGACTTGGATATGAGGAAACAAAGTGTGCTCAGTGCGAGCATACCCGTCGAACTCCAGAAATTCAAACAGTGGCCGATGGAAGGGGAAACAAAAGAAAAGTTTGATCGTTGGCATCAATCTTGGGATGAGTTAGTCAGTGTACATGCAGGTCAAATCGATGAAGCGTTATACCGGGCTGAGGAAGACTTGGATAAATATCGTTTCATGAAAGTCAAAGCTGACTTGAATGCAACTGAACAACTCATTGAAGAGCTCGAGACGATGGTACACGCCATGCTCGATGAGATGGATGAATTTACGACGCATCACACCTCGCTTATGGACATTGTGAAGCAGGATGAGAAAGAGTTGTATCAGTTCCGCAAGACATTGAATTCACAAAACCATGCGTTCGGACCAACCTATGCATTGGTGGAACAAGAGATTGCCGCTGCCGAGGCGAAACGCAGTGAGATGATCAACTTAAAGCAGGTCGGTCAAGTTTCTGAAGCATTTGAAACCGGACAAGCCTTATCGAATCAAGTAGGACACATCCGTGAACTGATTCGGATCATTCCGCAATTTGTACGTACGGTTCAAGTGGAACTGAAACAACAACTTCAACAACTCCGGGCTGGACATAAAGAAATGCAAATGGACGGGTATGCGCTTGAACCACTTGGATTAATGGAAGAAATCGATCAAGCGGAAGATCGTCGAGAAGAGTTGATGGCTCGAATCGAACGCTTGGAATTTGATCATTTTGAAGAGGACATGCAACAGTTGAGCTCGGATATCGATCAATTATTCGAAGCATTCCGAACAGAGGTCGATGCCCGCCAATACGTGAAAAAAGAATTTGCGACGATACAAGAGCGCGAATTGCAATCTGCCGAAATCATGAATCACTTACAGACGGAAATGTCTCGACTTGTAAGCAACTATGAAATCAATGCACGCGTCGGAGAAGAGTTCGAACAATTAGAACGTGAACGAACGACTCTCACGGCGAATGTACTTGATATTGAACAAGCTCTCGTCGCGCAAATGTTACCGTTCAGTATGATCAAATCCAAAGTGCAGGAAGCGAAACGGTCACTTGACCAATTCAGTGCCATGCATGAGCGTTTCATTGAGGATACGAATTCATTACGTAAAGAAGAGCTTGAGGTCCGTCACAAGTTAGAAACGTGGAAAAAAGAATTGTCTGGGCATCGTCGCCTGTTAGCGAAAAGTGCGATGCCGGTTGTTCCGAATGATTTGTCAAACGACTTACGTCAGCTCCAAAAAGGTGTCCAGTCGTTAGACGAACAGTTTGACAAGGCACCGTTCAACATGACGTATATCGTCGGCCTTAGCCATGATGTCGAAGAGATGATGGACAACTTCCGTGACCGTGTCCATGCACTGATTCGTCAAGTGACGTATGCGGAACAGTTACTACAATATGCTAACCGTTTCCGACGCCGTGACAACGAGGTCCATATCGCCTTGACGCTTGCGGAAAACAAGTTCTTGCATGGAGAGTATGGCACTGCTGTCGAAATCGGTGAGCGGGTGCTCGGTCGATTCGATGAGAACGGAGCCAATGGAATTCGTCAACGTGTGGATAAAGGGTTAGAACAGCAAGAATTGCTAAAAAAATAAACGATGCATGAAGATTGACGGAAACGGGAAAAACGTAGACGTCAATCTTTTTTCAATCAAGGAGGAATCGTCAGATGGGTACACTATGGGTCAACGGGAATATCTACACATTGAATAAACCGGGTGAGATGGAACGTGCCATGTTTATTGAGCATGGACGCGTCTTGAAGATGGGGGACGAGGGACATCTCCGACGTACATATGCCGGTCGCATCGAAGAGATTGTGAATTTGGAAGGGAAGAGTGTGTATCCGGCCTTTACCGATTCACACATTCACCTTGTCGGATACGGCGAAGCGCTCGACCGTGTCGATGCGAGTGAAGCGACGGATCTTCGAGAATTACTTGAAACGATGAAGCAACGAGGGTCGGACGACGATTGGATCGTCGCAGAAGGGTTTGATGATCGTCTGCTCGGTGACATGCCGACACGCGAGATGATTGATGAAGTGATTGACGACCGTCCTGTCGTGTTGAAGCGTGTCTGTCGTCACGTAGCCGTCGTGAACTCGAAAGGACTTGAACGACTTGGACTGATCCACCATACGGTGATCGAAGGTGGAAAACTTGGGCGAGGTGAAGAAGGTAAATTGAATGGCGTCCTATATGATGCTGCACTAGATCTCTTATATAAAGAATTGAGTGGGAATCGTAAGAAAAATGCCGCTTCTCTTCGCCGGGCAATCGATTCATTATTCGCACATGGAGTCGTTGGCGCCCATACGGAAGACTTGTTCTATCATGGAGATCCACTCGAGACGATTCAAGCGTACGAAGATGTACTGGATGAACTTCCGTTTCAAGCACACCTTCTCGTTCACGAACAAGTGGTGGATCGTGTCATCCAGCAAGATGCGATGACGCGTCGGAAACGTTTTGACTTCGGTGCGATGAAACTCTTTGTCGACGGTTCGTTCGGTGGACGCACCGCTCTGTTATCTGCACCGTATGCGGATGATCGGAGTCAACGAGGAATTGAAGTGCATCGACCAGATCATCTCGAGGCACTTGTGAAAAAAGCACGAACATACGGGATGAATGTGGCAGCGCATGTAATCGGTGATGCGGCGGTTGAGCAATTTGTCGGCCTGCTTGAAAAGTACCCTGCCAGAAAAGGGACACGAGATCGAATTATCCATGCCTCTTTATTGAATGACTCATTGATCAACCGAATCAAATCATTGCCTGTTTTGATTGATGCACAGCCGGTATTTTTATCGGATGACATGGACATGCTGTTCGAGCGGTTGGGCAATGAGCGTGTGCATGATGTCTATCGATTCAACTCTTTACTCGATACGGGAGCATTGGTGTTAGGAGGAAGTGACGCGCCGATTTCATCTGTTGACGTTCGAAAGGGATTGTTTGGAGCGGTGATGCGACAATCGTTTCACGGGTCGAGCACGCTAAATCCGAGTGAACGTCTTTCGATGTATGAAGCTCTTCGCAGCTTCACATATTCGCCTCATGTTGCTACAGGGACGCACGGAAGAAACGGGCTATTGGTTCAAAGCTACAATGCCAACTTCACAGTATGGGATGAAGATTTCTTTAAATTGAGTGGGGAAGACATCCTGCACAACCGTCTTGTCATGACTGTCGTCGAAGGGCAACCAGTGTACGAAGCAGAAAAAGCCACGCTGTAAAAAAGAGTTGCTTCATCCGAAAGGGATGAAGCAACTCTTTTTTTACATCAGAAGAATGAACGTTGCACTTTATGCCAGAACGAGTTGGTCCGAAGCTTGACAGTCTTGATGACCTGGTCCGAGAGTTCGATATCGATTCGGTCTGTGTACTTCAAGCTGAGCGCCTCGTTATCCATCCCAATAATCGGGTAGTCGTTGCCGTCTTCGACGATGCGGAGTGACAACTTACGCGAATCATGAACGATAAAGGATGAGCCGAGTGTGCGATAGCGATTGTTGTTGACCGAAGCGATCTCACTCACTTGCATACATGGGATGAGTGGGTCGACGACCGCACCGCTGAGAGATTTGTTATAGGCAGTCGATCCCGTCGGCGTCGATACAACCATTCCGTCCCCACGGAATGTTTCGAAATGTAGATCGTCGATATAGACCTCGATGGCGAGTGATTTGATAATACTTGATTTAATCGAAGCCTCATTTAAACAGAGGAGCGGTGTCGATTCGTTGATCGATGCTGAAAGAAGTGGATACTTCCGGACTTCGAGACCTTCTTCGATTCGCATCGAGTTGTCCGAGAAGAGGCGGTCGACTTCATCGAGTTTATGTATGTCGAAATCACAATAAAACTCGTTCAATCCACGACCGAAGCCAACGTAGATGGCGTCTTGACGAAAGCCTGTGTAGCGAACCGCCTGTAAAAATGCCCCGTCCCCGCCGACTGCAGCGATGATGTTCGCGTCCTCCGGTTGATTTACGATGTTGAACCCGTGTTTTTCCCCGATTTCTCTCAGTTTCTTCACTTCTTTTGTGAATTCGTTGACGTTACGATGGTACAAATAGACGTTGTTTCTCATCTGAGTCATCCCCTTTGTCAATGGTGTCCTCTTTATTATAACGTGTTTCTTCCTACCGATATAGGGAAAACTGAAACAGAGTCAAAAGCAGGAAGTTTGTCAAAGGCTCAAGTTCATCGATATGATGAACGAGTAACTACAACAAAGGGGATGAGTACATGCCAACATTTAAAGGGAACAACGTAACATTACAAGGAAATCCAGTGAAGGTAGGAGATCAAGCTCCTGATTTCCGCGTCTTGACGACTGCTTTAGAAGAAGTGACGTTAGCAACCTATCCGGGGAAAAAACTAATCAGTGTCATTCCTTCAATCGATACAGGCGTATGTGATGCACAAACGCGTGAGTTCAACGAAAAGGCCTCATCACTCGGTGGTACAGTCTTGACTGTATCGAACGATTTGCCGTTCGCACAGCGCCGTTGGTGTTCTGCATCTGGTTTAGATAACGTAGTCACCCTCTCGGACCACCGCGATCTTTCGTTCGCAAAAGCATATGGTGTTTTAATTGAAGAAATGCGTCTCCTTGCGCGTTCTGTATTCGTCGTCGATTCGAATGGCGTCGTCCAATATGTACAATATATGGATGAAATGACAGATGAAGTTGATTTCGCGGCGGCACTTGAGGCGTTCGAACAAGCGAATTGATTCGTTTGGCGAAATTGATTAAAATAGCTTACACTAGTACGTGAACCGACCGGTCCTCTCATGGGGGCCGGTTTTGTATGGAAAGGATGAACGAAAATGGAACGTTTTGAACAACTCTATCGTGATTGGAAGAAGGAAGCAAAGAAACTGGTCAACGACCTGGATGTATTACCGATCGAGGCACTCGTCCAAGTATTTGACCATGTTGACATTGAAAAAGAGAAGATGGACGATGTCCGTAAAGCAGTGAGTTTACTCGTCTTGGAAGAAACGACACAACTCCCCCCGAACAATCAACCGACACCGGATGCGGTCAGCCTATTTATGGGTTATCTAGCTTCGAAGCTACTTAAGGAAAACGCGACGATTCTAGATTTAGGTAGTGGGACAGGTACGTTGACGCACGCCGTTCTCTCTCAGTTAAAAGATGCGACAGCGCAAGCGGTCGAAGTGGATGAACTGTTGCTTCGTCTTTCCTATTCCATTAGTAACTTGTTAGGAGAACCAGTATCCTACTTCCATCAAGACGCCCTTGCTCCTCTGTTTGTTGAACCGAGCGACCTTTCCGTTGCTGACTTGCCAATCGGATATTATCCAAATGATGAAGTGGCAGCCGGATACGACATGAAACGAGAACAAGGACATGCCTATTCGCATTTCCTCTTGATGGAACAGGCGATTCGCCATACGAAACCAGGTGGGCATGGATTATTTGTCATCCCGAACAATTTGTTTGAACAGGATGACGAAGGGAAATTAAAACAATGGATGGACCGTGAGGCTGTTGTGAAAGGGGTCATTCAACTTCCGACGACGATGTTTAAAGACGAACGTTACGCGAAAAGCTTATTGCTCCTTCAAAAAGTAGGAGAAGGCGTCACACGGCCAAAACAAGCGCTATTTGTGGAACTTCCGTCATTCACAGATGTCAGAGCGGTAGCCAATGTTGTGAAACAGATTGATGATTGGTTCAAAACAACTCAAAAATAATGGACAAAATACTTGAAAAAGGTATGCAAAATCAAGTATCTTCATTATGATACAGTTATCAGTTTTAAATTGAACAGATAAAGATATGCGTTTAAAACGAAAGGTAAGAGGTGTATGACATGACGAAAATTATGGCAGTCAATGCGGGTAGTTCATCGCTCAAGTTCCAGTTACTCGAGATGCCAACGGAAGAGTTGCTCGCAGTCGGACTTGTAGAGCGTGTAGGGAAAGAAGATGCGATTTTTACAATCAAGTACGGTGAAGGACAGAAGTTCAACGTGGTCACACCACTTCACACGCACAAAGAAGCGGTTGAATTGACGTTGGAGAAGTTGATCGAATTGGATATCATCCAATCATTCGATGAGATTTCTGGTGTAGGTCACCGTGTGTTACACGGAAAAGAGTTGTATGCGGATTCGGTCGTCATTGACGATGAAGTCATGAAGAACATCGAATCGTTCACAGAGCTCGGACCACTTCACATCCCACCAAACTTGACAGGTATTCGTGCATTCCAGGCAATTTTGCCGAATGTCCCACAAATAGCGGTATTCGATACAGCGTTCCACCAGTCAATGCCTGAAGAGAATTTCTTGTACAGTCTTCCTTATGAATACTATACAGAACATGGTGTACGTAAATACGGCTTTCACGGAACGAGCCACAAGTATGTCACACAGCGTGCGGCAGAACTTCTCGGTCGTCCGCTAGAAGACTTGCGTTTGATTTCATGTCACCTCGGTAGCGGTGCATCGATCGCTGCAGTAGCAGGTGGTCGCTCAATCGATACAACGATGGGCTTCACACCACTCGAAGGAATCACGATGGGAACGCGCTCAGGTTCTTTGGACCCGGCCCTCATCCCGTTCTTGATGCAAAAAACAGGGAAGTCTGCTGAAGATGTATTGAACGTCATGAACAAAGAGTCTGGCGTGTACGGTCTTTCTGGTATCTCAAGTGACTTGCGTGACATCGAGCAAGCGGCTGCAGAAGGCAACCATCGTGCAGAAGTTTCATTGAAAATCTTCTCAAACCGTATTCACGGTTACATCGGTCAATATGCGGCTGAAATGAATGGTGTCGACGCCATCATCTTCACAGCGGGCGTCGGTGAGAACTCAGACGTCATCCGTGAACGCATCCTTCGCGGTCTTGAATTCATGGGTGTCTACTGGGATCCTTCACTTAACAACGGTGCTCGCGGAAAAGAGTTGTTTATCAACTATCCTCACTCACCAGTTAAAGTCATCATCATCCCGACGAACGAAGAATTGGTCATCGCGCGCGACACGGTACGCATTGCAAACCTTGTCGAAGCACACGCATAATACGAAACGAACCCACGTTACTTCGTGTAACGTGGGTTTTTTTATGAGTCTTTTTTACTAATGTGAAGAATCGTAAGTAGGACAAATGTTTTCTTCTTTGTAACATTAGGCGCCTCATCTGCACCGTTTTGCAATGTTTACGTCATGAATGAACCATATATTGGATTTTAATTTATAAAAATATCTCGTATTCGATTTAAATGTCAATCTAACGCGATAAACCGTTAATTTTGACATCGATTTGTAATATTCGTGTCACTCAAATGAACAGGAAGTGTAACGGCACTGACTGATGTTTCGTCATATAGTTATCTGGACGAAATATTCAATTGGAGTGACGAGTCACTCGTTCGATAGATGATGATATGAAATGAAACCAAATTGACGAAGAGAGGACGAATAAACGTATGTTGAAAAAAATCATGACGCTCTTACTTCTCGCCATCGCCGTATTTGCATTTGCTCTACCCACTTCACCAGTAGAAGCAGCTACGAAAAAAGTATATGTTGCAACAAAGTCAGGTTCGAAGATGGTCTATGCAGATGGGAAATCAAATACACGAGTGATTGGGAAGATGACGGCGAGTGATCGTCTTCAACGTACAGGTTCTCGAGGTGCTTGGATTCGCGTGAACTATAAAGGGAAGGCCGGATGGGTTCCTACAAAGAACTTACGTACTGTAAGTGCTCCTAAACCGCTCAAACCAGCAAGCGTGAAGACGTATACGATGAAAGCGTCCGCATATACACCGTACTGCAAGGGATGTTCAGGTAAGACAGCACTTGGATGGAACGTTCGTACCCAAAAGCGAAATGTAGTCGCGGTAGACCCGCGCGTCATTCCACTCGGAACGAAAGTGCAAGTATTCGTAGGGGGCAAGTCGATGGGTACCTACACGGCAGCTGACACTGGTGGCGCCATCAAAGGAAATAAAATTGACATCTTAATGTATTCGCAAAATGCAGCGATTCAATTTGGTCGTAAAACGGTTACAGTCAAGGTGTTATAATGCATAGGAAAAGGGTCTTGCGATTGCGCAAGACCCTTTTTGATGGATGGGTGATTATTGACGAACGATAAGGACGTCACATTTCGCATAACGGACGATGCTTTCAGAAACGCTTCCGATAAAGAACCGTTCAACGGCGTTTAAACCTGTCGCACCACAAATAATAAGATCAATATCATGGTTAGGTGCAATCTTTTTCGCAATCGTCACTTTCGGGGAACCGTATTCAATCACCGTTTCGACTTCTTTTACGCCACGCTCTTTCGCGCGATTGACATAGTCTTCAAGTAACTCTTTCGCATATGTCTCGGCACGCTCTGTGATTGTGCGGTCGTAAGCTTCTACAGTCGCAAACGTACGCGTATCAATCACATGACCAACGTACAGTTTTCCTTCGTTACGAATCGCGACATCGATTGCTGTTTCAAATGCACGTTCTGCCTCTTTAGAGCCGTCAACGGCAGATAAAATGTGTTTGTATACAATTGCCATGTAAATCCCAACCTTTCGCTCGAAATATACGTTCGGCTTACATATATAGTATACCACTTCTTTCAGTTTTCACGCTTTTTCGCCATGAAAATGCGTGAATTTTTTCATGACGATGTTCACGACATGTCCAAGTTTGGAATTCGTGTGAAAGAACGGGTAAAATAAGGCGGAGGAGGTAGGGCGATGAAACATGTAATGATTACATCTGGTGCCAAAGGGATCGGACGCGTCGTGACGGAGCGTCTGTTACAAGATGGGTGGCACGTCAGCATTTTGCAACGGAATCCGATTGACTGGGAACATGAACGGATACATATGATCGAGGCCGGATTGACGGACCGCGAACAACTGCTCTCAGCCTATGAGGAAGCGGTCGAACGCTTTGGTGAACCGAACGCCTTGATTTTAAATGCAGGTCCATATATCTTTGAGCGGAAACCGCTCGTCGAATTGACAGACGAAGAGTGGGACGAAGTAATCACAGGAAACCTGTCCGCCTCATTTTGGTTGATGCGTCGTGCGATTCCTTCCATGCGCTCAAATCGATTTGGACGCATCATCTCGTATGGGTTTCCGGAAAGTGGGACGGCCCCTGGCTGGATCCATCGTTCTGCGTTTGCCGCTGCAAAGACGGGACTCGTCAGTTTGACAAAATCGGTCGCGCTAGAAGAGGCCCCGTTCGGGATTACGGCGAACATGGTCAATCCGGGCAATATCGTCGGCTCTCAAAAGGAGATGCGCATTGATGAAGCGGAAGTGGATGAAGGAACTCCGGTCGGTCGACACGGGACAGGAGAAGATATCGCGCGTTTGATTTCGTTCTTATTACAAGAAGACTCGGACATGATCACAGGTGCCATCATCGATGTGACAGGCGGCGTCAACGTCGTCCATCAATACCGAAAGTGAGGGGAACGCGATGAAGATTGGAGTGGTCACGGACGTCCATGGAAATCTCGAGGCGTTGGAGGCTGCACTTCAAGTCATGGATGCGGAGCGGGTCGACGTCATCTGGTCGCTCGGTGACATGATTGCAATGGGACCGGACTCTAATGCGGTCATGGAGCGTTTGTTAGACCGGGGAACGCATATGATTTCTGGGAATCATGATGAAGCGGTCCTTTCCCTTTTGGCTGGACACGGTCATCCAGAAAGTTATGCTCATACGCGCCCCCACCATGAGTGGGTTGCGCGTCATCTAGAGACTCGATATGCAGATGTCCTCGAATCCCTTCCACGAACAATGTCCGTCAAAATGGTTGGCGAAACGGTGTTCGGCATTCATTATCATATCCCGACCGAACGACGCCATGCCACGATTGTCGAAGAACCGTTTCACGAGATTCTCGAACCGACACTGGAAAATATGCAGCGACTGTATGGAGCATATACAGGAGAAATCGTGTTATTCGGACATCACCATCCTGTCCATCTGTTTGAAGATGACACCAAGCGCTACGTCAATCCTGGTGCGCTCGGAGTGGCGAAAGATGACCTGGCTCGCTTTGCCATATTATCTGAAGGAGAAACCGGGATTGCTCTTGAACTGAAGGCGGTCCCATATGACAAACGTGCCTTTTTAGAGAAGATGGAACGTTATGACGTACCGCAACGGGATGTCATGCTGCGCTTGTTTTATTAAGATATGTAAAAAAGTGCGATCCTTGAGAATGGATCGCACTTTTTGTCATTCAATCTCTTGAAGTGTTTTCGGATAACTCGTCAATGTGATGGGACCACTTTCTGTCATGACGAGATCGTCTTCAATACGGACTCCGCCGACTCCCGGTAGATAGATACCCGGTTCGACTGTGAACGTCATCCCGACTTGGGCGGTCATGTCATTGTTCGCTGCCATCGAGGGGTGTTCGTGTACTTCGATTCCAATTCCGTGACCGATTCGATGAGTGAAGTATTCACCATATCCTGCAGACGTGATGACTTGTCGTGCCGCGATATCGATTGCGCCGAGTGTCGTACCGACGTTCGCCATCTCGATTGCGGCTTCCTCAGCCTGGAGAACCGTTTCGTAAATCTCACGTTGTTTGCGACTCGCCTCACCGAAGACAACCGTCCGCGTGATGTCTGAACAGTATCCCTGCCAGACGACACCGAGGTCGAACAAGGCAAAATCTCCTTTTTTCAAGCGGTTGTTGCCTGGGACACCGTGAGGGTCGGCACTGTTCTCACCGAACAAGACGAGCGTGTCGAACGACATTTCACGGACGCCTTGCTGTTTCATGGCGTATTCAATATCCGCGATGACCTCGAGTTCTGTCACGCCTTCACGGAGGGAGCGGATCCCGGCTTCGATGGCCATATCTGCCAACTCGGCGGCCCGCTTCATGATCCGGACTTCATCCGGTGATTTGATCATACGTAACGTTTGGAGCTCGTCTGTCAAATCGATAATTGACAGACCGGCAAAACCGGCGCGAAGCTGCTCGACTCGGTTGAATGTCAAATGCTCCCCTTCGATTCCGATTCGTTCAGGAACGATTTGGTTATCGAGGAATAACTTGACGATTTTGTCCCATGGGTTTTCATGGTCCATATACGTCACGATTTCACCTGACCAGTCACTCGCTTCGACAATCCCTTTTTCAAGTGCTGGGCAGATGATGGCAGTTGTGCCGTTCTTCAAAACTAAAATGGCGATCAATCGCTCGTGCGCTTCCGCGTATACTCCCGAGAAATAAAACACGGATGCTTTCGACGTGATGAATGCTGCATCTAACCCTTTTGTCGCTAGAGATTGTGCAATTTGATTGGTGCGTTGATTCAAGTTGAATCCCTTCCCTTCTACCTCTTACGTTGACTACTCGTCTATTATAGCTGTTTCGAAAACAGAAAGGAAATGTTGCAATTGGATTGGTACAGTTTGAACTAGTTCGACTGATACAGTATACTAAATAGAGTAGAAAATGTATTGAGAGAAGGGACTCCGCGTATGACCACAAAACATGAACAGATCATAGCACATATCGAGTCACTCGATGTAGGGTCAAAAATTTCGGTCCGCCAAATCGCCAAAGAGTTGGCTGTATCAGAAGGTACGGCTTATCGGGCCATCAAAGAAGCTGAGAACCTAGGTTTCGTATCAACCATTGAACGGGTGGGGACGATTCGGATCAAGCGAAAACATAAAGAAAATATTGAAAAGCTGACATTCGCCGAAGTCGTCAATATCGTCGATGGTCAGGTGTTGGGCGGACGTAACGGTCTCCACAAGACGCTATCGAAATTTGTAATCGGTGCCATGAAGCTCGAGGCGATGATGCGATATATCGATGTCGACTCACTCGTCATCATCGGGAACCGCGAGAAAGCGCATGAACTCGTCTTACAATCAGGTGGGGCTGTGTTGATCACAGGGGGATTTGACACAACGGATGAAGTGAAACGAATGGCAGATAAGTATGATATGCCTGTCATTTCTACATCCTATGACAGTTTTACCGTCGCGACGATGATCAACCGAGCCATCTATGACCGTCTAATCAAAAAAGAGATTTTACTCGTCTCAGATATCGTCATCCCGCTCCACGATACGTTCTATCTGAAGTCAGATGACACAGTGAAACGTTGGCACGAGCTGAATGAACGGACGAAACATAATCGGTATCCCGTCATCGATGAACAGATGAAAGTGGTCGGCGTGATCACGGCAAAGGATGTCATTGATAAATCACACGACTATGATATTGAGAAGGTCATGACGAAAAGTCCGATTACAGTAGGCGTACAAACGAGTGTCACCAATGCCGCGCACCAGATGGTGTGGGAAGGGATCGAGATGTTACCTGTCGTTGATAACTACGGACGTCTGCTTGGGATTATTAGCCGCCAAGATGTGCTGAAGGCCTTGCAACTGGCGAATCGACAACCGCAAGTCGGTGAGACGTTCGATAACATGATCACGAACCAGCTGAAAGAAGATCCTGCATCGAACGGGACGGCCTTCACGGTTGAAGTGGCCCCACAGATGACGAGTCATATGGGGACCGCCTCATCTGGCGTGTTGACGACCTTGTTGGTCGAGGGGGCGACGCGAAGTCTACGTCATATGAAGAAAGGCGATCTCGTGGTTGAGAATATCACCGTCTATTTCATGAAGCCGATTCAAATTGAAAGTCAGATTCGAGTGTCGGCCCATGTCTTCGACCTCGGTCGGAAGTTCGGGAAAGTGGATGTGGAGATGACGCAAGGGACACAACTTGTCGCCAAAGCGCTCGTCACGGCACAACTCATCGATCGGTAATAAAAAGAGCACCTGCTACGCGCTGTAGCAGGTGCTCTTTTTCATGATGGCGTATTCGTCGGTTCTTCTGCGGCGAGAGGGTAAATTTTGCGGTAACGGATAAATCCGACAACAGCATTCCCTAAACCGACGACTAACATGACGATGCTGACAATCCAACCGACAGATGAATTCAGACCGAATCCCCCGACCATTTGGTTCGCAGCGAACAATGCGAGGAATAAACTTAACCAGATCAACGCTTGCGTGTTGAACAACGCTTTTCGGTTTGGCGTCTTTGTCAAAAAAGCGCGGCGCTTGAAGACAAGGTACGCACCGAGCGCGAACAAAATGAGTCCAATCATGACAAGTTGCAAGTGAAGGAACCCCTTTCTATCTCGTAATCTGTTATCATCATACCATAATAGTGTGTAGGAAAGTGAGGAATCATCATGACGCAATGGCAGGAAGCGGATACAATCAAATCAGAAATTGAGGCGGCTGACACCATTTTCATTCACCGCCACGTACGACCAGACCCTGATGCGTTGGGGAGCCAGCTTGGTTTACAGCGCATTCTAAAATCGGTTCATCCGGAGAAGCAAATCTATGTGGTCGGTGGCATGGTTCCAGACCTCGAGTTTTTAGGAAAGATGGAACATGTCGAAGAAGAAATGTATCAAGACGCGCTCGTCCTTATATTAGATACGGCGAATCAAGAGCGAATCGATGGACCATTTGCGCTAAAAGGGAAGACAATCATTAAAATCGATCATCATCCCGATGAAGATCCATATGCGATGACACAGATTGTCGATACCTCGGTCAGTTCGACGTCTGAGATGATTGTGGAACTCGCGGACATTTGGAGATATCCAATCGACCAAGAGGCGGCATTTTTACTCTATGCCGGCATCGTAGGCGACACAGGACGATTCCAGTTTCGAAATGCTACGGCCCGAACGTTTGAGATTGCTTCGGCGCTGATCGCGAAAGACATCGATACGAATAAATTGTACCGACACATGTATAAGACCAACTTAGCGACTCTTCAGTTACAAGGGTACGTGTTACAGCACGTCAATGTCACAGAAGAAGGCGTCGGCTATGTGAAGATTGACAAGGACGTGCTCCGGACGTTCCATGCGTCCCCGGAAGCGGCATCGCAACTCGTCAATAGCTTCTCTGGCCTCGAAGGATTGAAATGTTGGGTCATGTTCGTGGAAAACAAAGAAGAGATTCGTGTGCGCATCCGGTCGAAAGGTCCTGTCATCAATGAAGTGGCCAAGCGATACCGTGGGGGAGGTCATCCTATGGCGGCTGGTGCCACGATTGACACATGGGATGAGATGGATGACGTGATTGCGGCTTTGAATGAAGTGGCTGGGGAATTCACGTTTGAAGAAAATGAAGAGAGCTGACCGAGGTCAGCTCTCTTCATTTGTCTCCATTTTCCTTTGGGATGAACCATGTACCTCGTTCGGTCACGTCCTCGACGACGTCGAGCTGATACTCAGTAATGTACTTACGGAGCCGGTCGATGATTTCTGGGCTGTCGGCAAACACTGTTTGACCATGCTGTAATTTTTCTAACTTATCGCGTGCAATCTGTCCCCGATTGATAATCATACGCTTTTACCCCCTATTGTCGTGAGTTTTGTCTATAATTATTGTATCAGAGAAGTGATGAATTGAGTTTGACAATTCCATTAATATAGAAAGGAGGCCAACGATGATTCATCTGAATGTCAGAACTGCTTATAGTTTACTACAAAGTACAATCCGGTTAGAACAATATGTCTTGCAGATGACCGAACGGGGAAGTCGTTCCGTGGCGATCGCAGACGATGCGTTCTATGGGGTTCCGACATTTTTGTCATATTGCCAACGATATGAGGTGAAACCGCTAATCGGACTGAGAACGGTCCTCCGATTGGATGGGTTAGACGTATCCGTGATTGTGTATTCATCTAACGAAACGGAGCTTAAGGAACAATATCGTATCATCCAGGCGGGAGGAATTGAAGGACGGACAACGATGCCGCTGATCGTATTACCTGAAAATTGGAAAGCGAGTGATCCGGTTCACCGGCGTCGCCTTTATCATCAACTCTTGTCGTTTGTCGATGAAGAGAAGCTGTGGCTCGGACTACCGGCACCTCAGACTACGGAACAGGTACAAGTGTTGAAACAACTTCGTCTCATGCGCGAAGAGCTTGCTGTCCAATTGATTCCGGCCCCTGAAACGAGATACATGAGACCGGAAGATGTGGAAGGATTCCGAGCCATTTCTGCCATTCGCGAAGGGGACGTGATGTCGAATGAAGACGTCCGACAAAAAGGATTGCACGTTCGACTACCGAGTGAAATGAATGACTGGTTCACAACGGAAGAATTATCGGAACTGGATCGATTCGAGGCATTGATTCGGCTGGATCATCTACCACGTGCGGAAGGGGCGATTCCAGAAATTCCGGATGCCGATCAAAAGCTGAAACGACTTGTCGGTGAGCGGTTGAAGGCAATGGAACTCGTGAAACAACCTTACATCGAGCGGGCAAAGTTTGAGCTTGAAGTCATCGCCAATACCGGATTTTCTTCCTATTTCTTGATCGTGGAAGACATCGTTCGGTTTGCTCGAGAATCTGGGATTGAAGTAGGTCCGGGGCGTGGATCGGCAGCAGGTTCACTCGTCAGTTTTGCCCTCCATATCACGGAAGTCGATCCGGTTCATTACGGGTTGTTGTTCGAACGATTCTTAAATCCAGAGCGTGTGTCGATGCCAGACATAGACCTCGATTTTGAAGATGAACGTCGTGAGGAAGTGGTTTCTTACGTACTATCAAGATACGGTCATACGCATGCTGCACAGATCGGGACACTTGCCACGTTCGGTGCGAAAGCGGCAATTCGAGACGTTGCGAGAGCGCTCGGGATGACCCTTGAGGAAGGGCAGGCTGCGAGCAAGCAAGTGAAAGCCGGAGGACTTGATGAACTGATGTCGAGCCAGAAGCAGATGAAGTGGTTTGCCGGTAGCCAAAAGCGTCAGCAGTTATTACGGATTGCCAAACAGCTAGAAGGTTTGCCGCGTCAATCCTCCGTTCACGCGGCAGGAGTGGTGCTCAGTCGTCAACCGATTGAAGAAGTGACGCCGCTCCAACCCGAGCTCGAAGAACACGTGACCCAATATAATATGAAGGATTTGGAAGAGGTCGGGCTTCTAAAAATTGACTTGCTCGGATTACGAAACTTGAGTCGCTTGCGAAAGATGGAGGACTTGATTCGAGAAAGTGACGCGCTGTTCTCTCTGAAAACGATTCCGCTAAACGATGCCCGGACGTATCGACTGCTTGCGAGAGGTGAGACGGACGGAATCTTCCAATTCGAATCGACCGGGATGAAGCAAGCGCTTCGACAAGTGAAACCGACTGAGTTTGAAGATATCGTTGTCACGATGTCACTCTATCGCCCGGGACCGATGCAATTCATCGAAACGTATGCGAAGCGAAAGCACGGTATGCCTTACCAACCAGTCCACCCAGATCTAGAAGACGTCATGAGACCGACATACGGTGTACTCGTCTATCAAGAACAGGTGATGAAACTTCTCCGTAAACTCGGAGGCTATTCCTATGCGGAAGCGGATTTGGTCAGACGTGCTATTGCCAAAAAGGATACCGGGACGATTGCTCGGGAACGAGAACGATTTTTGCAACAAGCAAAAGCGGGAGACCAGGACGTCTTGGCGCAAATCTTTTCATGGATTGAAAAGTTTGCCGGGTACGGATTTAACCGCTCTCACGCTGTCGCCTACAGTTTGATCAGTTACCGATTGGCTTACGTCAAAGCACATTTCCCTCGTGTCTTTCATGTGGTGACATCAGAAAAAACAACGGAACTTGTTAGACTGTTACGGAAAGATCAAATTCCGGTGTACCCACCGGACGTCTTACATGGTCACGCAGACGCGACACTTGAGGGACCGGGCGTCCGGCTCGGGTTGAAGGCGGTCCAGGGGTTGACCAAACGGGATGTGGACCGACTGATTGAACTGAACGGGCAGTTGAAAGATGTCAGAACGCTTCAAGAAGCCATGGAGTGGAAAAATAAAGACCAACTGAAATTACGTCGATTACTTGGTGCGGGCGCGCTCGACCGGATGTATCACGGTGACCGGACACATGCCTTTGAAGCAGTCGAACGTTTGCGAGAAGAAGCGGGAACACATTTTTTACCGGATGAGCTGTCTTCACTCGGACTAAAACAGAAAAAAGTGAAAGAACCGAATTGGTCTGAAGAAGAGAGGGAGGCGCTCGGGACATGGGTGGTCCACTCTCCATTGACGGCACTTCCGGATATCGGGATCGAACCGTCTACAATTGAAGAAGTCATGAATGGAACAAACGGTTATCTCGTCGTATATGTAGATGACGTACGTACGTTCATGACAAAAAAACAAGAACGGATGGGTGTTCTCATGGTGGACGATGGCATGACGCAAGACGAGGTCGTCGTGTTTCCTCGAACATTCGCGCAGTTTGGACGGTCCCTCTATGCCGGTAACATCTTGTTACTCGAGGTCCATTCGAATGAACGGGATGGTCGCAAGCAATTGATTGTCGAACGGGTTCGACCGTTACACGGGCAAGCCTTATTCATCCGGCTCACACTCGACCGCTTCCCTGAATTGGAAGATTGGATTCAACGAGCACAAGGGGATGTTCCGGTTGTATGCCGATTCACGGATTCGAAGGAAGTGAAACAACTGGCTTCAGCTTTTTCAATCAATCCGAATGAAGAGTATGTGGCGGAAGCGAAAAGACGGTTCGGGGAAGAAAATGTCGTACTGAAACGAATCGATACAAAAATGGTTGGTCCAGAAACTAGTACCAAGTCCTAAAAAGTGATATAATCGCACTAATTGGTCTGACCACTTAAGTTTGATAGGTGATCCAAAAAAGGGAGTTGAACGGTCAGATGCATGAAAAACACGCATCCTCATTTCACGGAAACATTTCAAAGATTAGAAAATTAATTGTCCAATCGTCTTTAGTTCCAGGTGATCGGCTTCCATCCGAACGAGAGCTCGCCGAAACGCTGTCCATTAGCCGCGCTTCGGTTCGCGAAGCGTTACGAGCGTTGAGCTTTTTAGGCATCGTGGAGACGAGACATGGTGGTGGTACCTTTTTGTGTGAGCAAGACCGACATCGGTACATTGAGATATTGTCGGAGTTCATTGTGACCAAACAGACGAAAGCGACCGATATTATTGAGATGCTTCGACTATTGGAGCGCATGGCGTTTTCAGAAATTGAACCGACTAAGGAACGACTGGCTCTATTAGAAACGGTGATCGAAGATGATCGAACGTTTCGCCAGCAACTCATCTTTCAGTTGAAGAATGAACTGTTCATTCGAATTTGGAGTGAGGTCAATCGCTTTTTTGACGGATTAGACGTTGGGGATTTATATACGCTCGAGGAACGGAAACGATTTGTCGAGACGTGGCGTGGAATGGGGATGCCGGAATGAACGAGGGGGAAGCGATGACTGCTTTTTTCAAGAAACCGAAACGATATATGCCATTGCGTCAACGAGAACCAAAGATTGACGCACCACAGGGATTGATGACGAAATGTCCATCTTGTAAATATATGCATTATACAAAACAGTTGAATGAGAACCACAAAGTATGTGATTGCGGCTATCATTTTCCGCTTCAGGCGCAAGAACGGATTGATATGCTTGTCGACGAAGGGTCTTTCGAACGCTTTGTGGGACCGTCTGTCAAGGCGAATCCACTCGACTTCCCTGACTATGAGGAAAAGTTGACGAAAGATCGTGAGCGGACCGGGATTGAAGAGGCCGTCGTATGTGGAAAGGCGACAATCGACGGACTACCACTCGTTGTCTGTGTGATGGATGCGAGATTCCGTATGGGGTCGATGGGTGCATACGTTGGAGAAGCGATTGCTTCGGCTGTCCGAAACGCCACATCACTCGGGCTCCCAGTCGTCTTGTTCACAGCATCAGGTGGGGCTCGGATGCAAGAAGGAATGGTCAGTTTGATGCAGATGGCCAATACGTCCATCGCTCTAAAAGAACATGACGAAGCAGGACTGCTGTACATCGCGTATTTGACTCATCCGACGACAGGTGGTGTGTCAGCGAGTTTTGCGATGCTCGGCGACTTGAACGTCGCAGAGCCGGGAGCGCTCATCGGGTTTGCAGGACGACGAATCATCGAACAGACGATTCGGGAAAAACTTCCAGAGAACTTTCAAACTGCTGAGTTTTTACTTGAGTCAGGGCAGCTGGATGCGGTCATTCATCGTGAACAGATGCGTTCGTTCTTGAAGAGGATGATTGAATTACACGATGGGGGTGTCCGTCATGTTTGACCCAATCAAAGAAGTCACTGAACAACTGAATAAATTACGGGAGACCGCTGAGACGAAAGGGATTGATTTATCCCGAGAGATTCGTCATCTCGAGTTAAAGCTCGACCGATTAGAAAAAGATATTTATGGGAATATGAAACCGTGGGATCGCGTCCAGTTGGCGCGAAACCCGAAGCGACCGACAACGCTCGATTATATCCAGCATTTATTCCCTGACTTCATGGAACTCCATGGGGACCGACATGGGTATGACGATGCGGCAATCGTATCTGGACTTGCGACGTTTGAAGGAGTGCCGGTGACGATTATCGGACATCAGCGTGGGCGAAACACGAAAGAGAACATGAAACGAAACTTTGGTATGCCGCACCCGGAGGGCTATCGAAAAGCATTGCGTTTCATGAAACAAGCCGAGAAGTTCAACCGTCCTATTTTGACATTCATTGACACGAAAGGGGCTTATCCGGGGAAAGCCGCAGAAGAGAGAGGTCAAAGTGAAGCGATTGCCCGTAACTTGTTTGAGATGGCGACGCTGAAAGTGCCGATCGTCTCCGTTGTCATTGGAGAAGGTGGTTCAGGTGGTGCGCTTGGGATTGGTGTATGCGACCGTCTATTGATGCTTGAGAATAGTACGTACTCAGTCATCTCGCCAGAAGGTGCAGCGGCACTATTGTGGAAAGACGCGAAACAAGCAGAGCGTGCGGCAGAGACGATGAAGATTACTGCACAAGATTTATTCAACCTAGGGATTGTTGATGAAGTGGTAGGAGAAGTGTACGGGGGGGCACACGTTGATGTGTCACTACAGTCGTCACTCTTGAAACCTGTCTTATTACAGCACATGAACGAGTTGCTTGCGCAATCAACTTCTGAGCTGATTCAAGGACGTGCGACCAAATATCATCAAATTGGCACAATTAATGAGTGAAAACGGTAACAATGGCTTTGAATAAAGCTTTATTCATTCATCAAGTGACTGCTTTGTGAGATACCCTATGCATTTTTTTCACATACTTGTGTTGTAAAACAAAGGTCAGACGTGGTATTTTATTTTCAGATTTCGTTAAAACACATAAGAGGTGAGCGACGTGAATTTAAAACGTATTGCGGTATTAACAAGCGGAGGAGACGCTCCTGGAATGAACGCTGCTGTCCGTGCCGTGACCCGAAAAGCAATTTTTGAAGGTCTTGAAGTGTACGGCGTGTATAACGGCTATCAAGGATTAATCGAAGGTGATTTAGTCGAATTAAATCTTGGATCAGTCGGCGACATCATTCAACGTGGAGGTACGTTCCTTCGCTCTGCGCGCTGTCCTGAATTCAGAACAGAAGAAGGTCGCGCAAAAGCAGTAGAACAGTTGAAGAAATTCAATATCGATGCCCTCGTGGTCATCGGTGGAGACGGCTCTTATCGCGGAGCTCAAAAATTGACTGAACTCGGATTCCCAACAATCGGCCTTCCGGGTACAATCGATAACGATATCCCAGGAACAGATGCGACAATCGGTTTCGACACAGCACTCAATACAGCGCTTGATGCGATCGATAAGATTCGTGATACGGCGTCATCACATGAACGTACGTATGTCATCGAGGTCATGGGTCGCGACGCTGGTGATATCGCGCTTTATTCTGGTCTCGCTGGTGGTGCTGAGTCGATTCTCGTCCCAGAACGTCCAGAGGATTTGAATGCAATCGTGGAACGAATCAATCACGGGATTGCACGCGGTAAGAAGCACTCGATCGTCATTGTTGCTGAAGGTGCGGGAAGTGCGGAAGAAATCGGCAAATTGATTGCTGAGAAGACGAACTCAGAAACACGCGTCACGATTCTCGGTCACATCCAACGTGGTGGTTCCCCAACTGCCGCTGACCGTGTCCTTGCAAGTCGTATGGGTGCATACGCTGTTGAGATCTTGCTTGAAGGGAAAGCGGGCCGCGTTGTCGGAATCCGTAACAACCAGATGATGGATCTTGATATCGATGAGGCGCTCGACAATAACAAGCACACGATTGATATGCAATTGATTGACCTCGTTAACCAATTGTCGATTTAAACGATTTTGTATGTTGCAGAGACGGGATACGGTCCAAGGCCCCCCGTTTTCTGTTTGTAAGTTGCACTATATCCCCTAGGAGGTTTTTATATTATGCGTAGAACGAAAATTGTATGTACCATTGGACCGGCTTCTGAGAAGCGTCTTCCTGAGATGATCGAAGCTGGGATGAATGTTGCCCGTCTCAACTTCTCACACGGTGACTATGAAGAGCACGGCGCTCGTATCCGTGACATCCGTGAAGCGGCGAAAGCAGCGGGTAAAGTTGTTACTGTTCTTCTCGACACAAAAGGTCCAGAGATCCGCACGCATACATTCGAAGACGGTAAGGCACTTCTTGAAAAAGGAAAAGAAGTCACAATCGTCTCAACGGAAGAAATCGTCGGAACGAAAGATCGTTTCTCTGTGACGTACGAAGGACTCTACGATGATGTGGAAGTCGGTTCACACATCATGCTCGACGACGGTCTCATCGGACTCCGTGTCGTTGAAAAGCTCGATAACCGTGATCTCCGTTGCGTCATTGAAAACGAAGGAATCATCAAGACGAAGAAAGGTGTTAACTTGCCAAACGTCAAGGTAAACCTTCCTGCCCTCACGGACAAAGACATCGCGGACATCGAGTTCGGGATCTCACAAGACATTGACGTGATTGCAGCATCATTCGTACGTCGTGCATCTGACGTAGTTGAAATTCGCCAACTTCTCGAGAAACATAACGCATCACACATCAAGATTTACCCGAAAATCGAGAACCAAGAAGGTGTCGATAACATCGAAGAAATCTTGGCAATCTCTGACGGTTTGATGGTAGCCCGTGGGGACCTCGGAATTGAAATCCCGACAGAAGAAGTGACACCAGTTCAAAAAGAACTCATCAAGAAGTGTAACGATCTCGGGAAGCCGGTCATCACAGCAACGCAAATGCTTGATTCAATGCAACGTAACCCGCGTCCGACACGTGCGGAAGCATCAGACGTAGCAAACGCAATCTTGGATGGAACAGACGCAGTCATGCTTTCTGGTGAAACAGCTGCAGGGGACTACCCAATCGAATCTGTTCAAATGCAAGCTGCAATCGCAGAGCGTACAGAACGCATGCTCGACTACAAAAACTTGTTGAAAGATCGTCAGAAGCGCAGTGAGCACACAGTGACGGATGCGATCTCTCAAGCGGTTGCGCACACGGCAATCAACTTGAACGCCAAAGCAATCTTGACACCGACACAATCAGGTTATACGGCTGCTCGTACAGCGAAGTATCGTCCTGAAGCGAACATCATCGCGGTGACAGAATCGGAGCGCGTTGCGCGTCAATTGAACCTCGTATGGGGCGTATACCCAATCGTTGCTGAAACAATGCCGAACAACACGGATGAAATGTTGGTTCAAGCATCGGAAGCGGCACGTCACGCTGGATTCGTCACTGACGGTGACCTCGTTGTCATCTCAGCTGGTATTCCTGCGGCGACAGCTGGTACGACAAACATGATGAAAGTCCACATCGTTGGTCACGCTCTCGCAGACGGGCGTGGAATCGGTGAGCGCGGTGTTGTTGGAGAAGTCGTTGTCGCGAAAAATGCGGATGAAGCAAATGCAAAAGCGAAAGACGGCATGATCCTTGTCGCACCATTCACAGATAAAGAAATGATGCCTGCGATCGAAAAAGCGGCTGGAATCATCACAGAAGACGGCGGATTGACGAGCCATGCTGGGATCGTTGGACCATCACTTCGCAAGCCAGTCATCGTAGGTGTTGATGCAGCGACAGCATCGCTTCGTGACGGTCAGATGATTTCAATCGACCCACTCACAGGTAAAATCTACAACGCATAATTGAACGACAATCGAACCGGCCTTCTACAAAGGTCGGTTCTTTTTCCGTTCGAAGAAAGGAATACGTATGAGTGCATATCTATTTTTATTGATGCTTGTCTTAATCGGTGTCATTTCAAATAACCAATCTGTCATAATCGCAAGTAGCGTCTTGTTGATCATCAAAGCAATCGGATTCGGAGACCAGTTATTTCCGACACTTGCATCGAAAGGAATCAGCTGGGGTGTGACAATCATTACGATCGCAGTTCTCGTCCCAATCGCGACCGGCGATATCGGGTTTAAAGAATTGTGGAATAGTATTAAAGGGCCGGTCGGGATTGTTGCATTTGCCTCAGGGATGTTCGTTGCCATTGCTGCGGGGCAAGGTGTACAACTGATGCGTGTCGACCCGGTCGTCACCACGGCACTCCTCGCAGGTACGATTCTAGCGGTTGGATTCATGAAAGGGATTCCCGTTGGACCGCTTGTCGGAGCTGGTATCGCGGCATTGATTTTAGGTGGATATCAAGTTATTGAAAAATGGTTTTGATATTTTCTGACAACTGAAGCCGCTTACATTTCTTTTTTGCAATAAATTGTTTATACTATATAAAGGACAGGGTAAACGGAGACTGGGTGAATGCAGGGGAACAACCCGTCCCGTATCCTTATTCCCTATAAACAGACTGTTTTTACGGTCGACCACTTTATTCAAGACTGAGGGGGAGTTATGAATGTCAACGACAAAAGGGTTAGAAGGTATTGTGGCAGCAGCCTCAAAAGTCAGCTCAATTATTGACGGACAATTGACTTACGGAGGATACACCATTGATGATTTAGCGGACAACGCCACATTCGAAGAAGTAGTGTTCTTATTGTGGAACGACCACTTACCAAATGCAGAGGAATTGACAGCGCTCTCAGATGCGCTTGTAAAAGAAGCGACATTGCCTGAAGAGGTGATTGATACGTTAAGACGTGCACCGAAATCAGCCAATGCAATGGCGACGATTCGTACGGCACTTTCACAACTCGCTCTATATGATGAGGAATCTGAAGACATGAGTGACGAGGCCAACATGCGTAAAGCGATTCGCCTACAAGCACAAGTCGCTACAATCGTGACGGCATTCGCTCGTCTTCGTAAAGGGGAGCAGCCGGTCGCACCGAAACCAGGTCTTTCTTACGCTGCGAACTTCTTATACATGCTAAACGGTGAAGAGCCGAGCGATGTAGCAGAAAAGACGATTGATAAAGCGCTCATCTTACACGCAGACCACGAGTTGAATGCTTCGACATTCACTGCTCGCGTTTGTGTAGCGACGCTCTCGGATATGTACTCAGGTGTCACGGCGGCCATGGGGGCACTCAAAGGGCCACTTCACGGTGGTGCGAACGAAGCGGTAATGAAAATGTTGCACGAGATCGACTCGGTCGACCGTGTTGAAGAATATGTTCGTGGCAAATTCGAGCGCAAAGAGAAAATCATGGGCTTCGGTCACCGCGTTTACAAGGATGGCGACCCACGTGCGAAACATTTGAAAGAAATGAGCCGTCAGTTGACTGCTCAAATCGGCGAACCGAAATGGTATGAGATGTCTGAGAAAATCGACCATCTTGTCGAAACGGAAAAAGGTTTGAAACCAAATGTCGATTTCTATTCAGCTTCAACTTATTATGCGCTCGGTCTCGAAGAAGATCTATTCACACCAATCTTCGCCGTATCTCGTATGTCTGGCTGGATTGCGCACATTCTCGAGCAATATGCGGATAATCGCTTGATTCGTCCACGTGCGGAATATGTCGGTGAAACGAGCCGTAAGTATGTTCCGGTAAACGAACGTTAATTCGAGACACATTTTAGACAAAAGTTTGGTAAACTAACAAGTGACGTAGGTCGGCGCACGCGTCGACCTACAGTAATGTACTTAGGGGGATTCATTATGTTGACACAAGGACAAAAGATTACAGTTGAAAACGGTGTATTGAACGTACCAAATGTACCGACCGTACCATTCATTATCGGTGACGGAACAGGTCCTGACATTTGGAATGCGGCTGTTCGCGTATTTGACGCTGCGGTTGAAAAAGCATATGGCGGCGACAAGAAAATCGAATGGATGGAAGTATATGCTGGGGAAAAAGCATATAACGAAAAAGGCGAATGGCTCCCAACAGAGACACTTGATCAAATTCGTGAGTACTTGATTGCCATCAAAGGACCACTTACGACTCCGGTCGGTGGAGGAATTCGTTCATTGAACGTCGCACTTCGTCAAGAACTCGATTTATATACATGCCTTCGCCCAGTTCGTTACTTCACAGGTGTTCCATCACCAGTAAAACGTCCTGAAGATACAGACATGGTCATCTTCCGTGAAAATACTGAAGATATCTATGCTGGAATCGAGTACGCTTCAGGAAGCGATGAAGTGAAAAAACTCATCAAATTCTTGCAAGACGAGATGAATGTCAACAAGATCCGTTTCCCAGAAACATCAGGAATCGGAATCAAGCCAGTTTCTTCTGAAGGAACAGAACGTTTGGTTCGTGCAGCAATTGAATATGCGATTGCGAACAACCGTAAATCTTTAACGCTCGTCCACAAAGGGAACATCATGAAGTTCACAGAAGGTGCCTTCAAAAACTGGGGTTATGCACTCGCTGAAGCGGAGTACGGTGACAAAGTGTTCACATGGGCACAGTATGACCGTATCAAAGAAGAATCTGGTGAAGCAGCTGCTAACGAAGCTCAGTCGAAAGCGGAAGCTGAAGGGAAAATTATCGTCAAAGATTCAATCGCTGATATCTTCCTCCAGCAGATTTTGACACGTCCACGTGAGTTCGACGTTGTTGCGACGATGAACTTGAACGGTGACTACATCTCAGATGCCCTTGCTGCTCAAGTAGGTGGAATCGGGATTGCACCTGGTGCGAACATTAACTACATCACAGGACATGCGATTTTCGAAGCGACACATGGTACAGCTCCGAAATACGCGGGTCTTGATAAAGTAAACCCATCTTCAGTCATCCTTTCAGGTGAGATGATGCTCCGCCACATGAACTGGAACGAAGCGGCTGACCTCATCATCAACTCAATGGAGAAAACGATCGCTTCGAAAGTTGTCACATACGACTTCGCACGTCTCATGGACGGAGCGACAGAAGTGAAATGTTCAGAGTTCGCGGATGAATTGATTAAAAACATGTAAGACGACCGAGGAGGAGAGCTCATGATTCGTCGTAACAAAATTTCTGTTATTGGAAGTGGCTTCACCGGTGCAACGACTGCACTGTACTTGGCTCAACGTGAGCTAGGGGATGTCGTACTGCTCGATATGGAAGAAAAAGTAGGACCGACGAAAGGGAAAGCGCTCGACATGCAAGAAACGGCACCGATTCAAGGGTTTGATTCGTGGGTCACAGGTACGTCTGATTACGCGGACACGGCCGATTCCGATGTGGTTGTCATTACCGCGGGAATCGCGCGCAAGCCGGGGATGAGCCGGGACGACCTCGTCGCAACGAACGCAAACGTCATGCGCTCGGTTGTGAAAGAGATTGCCCGTTACTCTCCAGACGCCATCCTGATCGTATTGACGAACCCAGTAGACGCCATGACGTACGCGGCGTTCAAAGAATCAGGGTTCCCGAAAGAACGCGTCATCGGTCAATCCGGTGTATTGGATACGGCTCGCTTCCGAACGTTTGTGGCACAAGAGCTGAATGTTTCTGTCAAAGACGTATCCGGATTCGTCCTTGGAGGTCATGGAGACGAAATGGTGCCTCTCGTACGCTATTCTTACGCTGGAGGCATCCCGCTCGAAAAACTCATCCCACATGAGCGAATCGAGCAAATCGTTGAACGGACACGAAAAGGTGGCGGCGAGATTGTCCAACTACTGGGCGATGGCTCGGCGTATTATGCGCCAGCCGCTGCCATCGTGGAGATGGTCGAGGCGATTGTAAAAGATCAGCGTCGAATCTTACCGGCCATCGCATACCTTGAGGGAGAGTACGGATTCCATGATTTGTATCTTGGCGTCCCGACGATTCTTGGTAAACATGGAATTGAGCAAGTGTTAGAGCTCGACTTGACGGATGAAGAAAAAGCAGCGCTATCGAAGTCTGCGGATTCTGTCCGCTCGGTATTAAGCGTCTTATAAGTTTGAGGTGCTTCCTGTCATGTTGCAGGAGGCACCTTTTTTGCGCCTTCTCTCTTATCGAACATGCTACACTGAAAGTGGATTTGTTTTGTTTTTGTAAAGATTTGCTTTGAGGTTGGTCGTTTCAAGCATTGATTTGTAAAATAGAAAGTGACATTTGATGGTTTAAGAGGAGGAAGCAGTGTGGCTGATAAAGTAATTGTTGTCGACGATGAAGTATCGATTGCGACATTATTGAAATTTAATTTAGAACAGGCTGGCTTTGAAGTAGAGACGGCGCACGACGGCAAAACCGGATTGGAATTGGCTGAGAAAAAGGACGCCGTGCTCATCGTGCTCGACTTGATGCTGCCGGAGATGGATGGACTTGAAGTGTGCAAACGACTCCGTCAGCAAAAAGTCAATACACCGATTTTAATGCTCACGGCAAAAGATGATGAGTTTGACAAAGTATTGGGGCTCGAGCTCGGAGCGGACGATTATTTGACGAAGCCGTTCAGCCCACGTGAAGTAGTCGCGCGCGTCAAAGCGATTCTTAGACGTTCTGCCCCGCAAGAATCGGCGGTTGAAGAGGACGTCATTCAAATCGGAGATGTTAAAATCGTCACTTCAAACTACGAAGTGTTCAAGCAAGGGGAGCGCCTCGAGTTGACGCCGAAAGAATTTGAATTGTTAGCCTATTTGGCGAAAAATAAAGGACGCGTGTTGACGCGAGATCAATTATTATCGGCCATTTGGAATTATGACTTTGTGGGTGATACCCGGATTGTTGATGTTCATATCAGTCACCTTCGTGAAAAAATTGAACCGGTAACGAAGAAACCGACCTATATTAAAACGATTCGCGGTCTTGGCTATAAGATGGAGGAGCCGACTTCGGAATGAAGACGTATCGCTCTAGATTTATGACGACTCTCATTTTTCTTGTCACCGGTGTCTTGCTGACGCTCGGGATTGTCCTTGGGCAGCTCTTCAAAGACTTTTATCTGGATTCAGAACGAGATCGTCTAAAAGAAGATGCTCAATTGGCAGCCCTCTACCTCGAAGGAGGCGAATTGGACGAGATTCGTGAGTATGTCGGTCAAATCGATGACGGGAGCAGCTTTGATATTCTCCTTCTCAATAGTCGGATGGAGGTAATCGCTGGCACGCCGTTTCGCGTCGGGTCCATCGATTATAAAATCGATCCGAGTATGGTCCCTGAGGAAGGGACGTTCGGTGAAGCGGATGAGGACGAGTTGATTCAATACACAAAACCGATTGAACTTGCGACGGGTGGGACAGTCTATTTAACATTCATCCGTTATGTATCGGATTTAGAAGGGGTGTACAATCGCATCTGGTTGACGATTGCCCTCGCGCTCTTCTTCTCCTTCTTCATTATTTTGTTCGTGCTTCAACATTTGACGAATCAATTTATTCGACCAATCGATGAGGCGACGATTGTCTTGCGGGAACTAGCAGACGGGAATTACAGGGCCCGTGTGTATGAACTCAGAAATGATGAGGAGACAGGTAGCCTAGCAGGGTCGATCAACGTACTTGCTCGGAATTTGGAGTCGATTTCTCTCGGGGAGTCTGTGCAACGGGCGAGACTCGAATCGTTAATCGAGTATATGGGGGCGGGTCTTCTGCTCGTCGATGAGCGTGGGATCGTCACGTTGGTCAACCGTTCTTACCGTGAGATGTTCCAATACGATGATTTATCGATCGGACAGTTTTATCACGGGATTCTACCGAGTCCCGAGGTAGAAACACTGATCGAAGACGTCTATCTGACGGAGGAGGTCCATCGCCGTCAATTATCGATTCGAACGGGTTTCAATCAAAAAACGTATATGGTATCCGCGGCACCGATTTTCAGTGACACCGGGATGCTTCGCGGCACGACGTTGTTGTTCAACGATATTACAGAATTGAAGCGACTTGAGAAGATGCGGAAAGACTTCGTGGCGAACGTCAGCCATGAGTTGAAGACACCGCTCACGTCCATTCGTGGGTTTAGTGAGACGCTTCTGGATGGGGCGAAAGAAGTCCCGGAACTTCGAGACCAGTTTTTAGACATCATCCAAAAAGAAGCGACGCGGATGCAGATGCTTGTTGAGGATCTCCTTGAATTGTCGAGATTGGAGCGGGATGACTTCCAAATGGAGTTGGTGTCCGTCGATCTGAATCAACTCGTGGATGAGGTCTGCCTCCTGCTCAGTCAAAAGGCGAGCAAGAAGTCGATTCAGCTAGAAACGAAACACGAGGGGACGGTCGTCTTGCAAGCGGACCTGAACCGAATGAAGCAAGTCATCATGAACTTGGTCGCCAACGCCATCAACTATTCACCAGAAGGAAGTCGTGTCGAAATCGCCGTGGAAGCAAAGGCAGATTCCTATAAACTTCGCGTCAAGGACAACGGAATCGGGATCGCCGAAAAAGAAGTGAGTCGTATTTTTGAGCGCTTCTATCGTGTCGATAAGGCAAGAAGTCGGAACTCGGGTGGAACTGGCCTCGGACTCGCCATCGTGAAACACATCATCGATTTGCATCATGCCACGATCGACGTAGAGAGTGAGGAAGGCAAAGGAACGACGTTTACCATTACATTCCCTCGGGTTTAACAATGACTTTATCGTTCGTTCATATTTACTTTACAAAACCTTGCTATCCTATGAATGAGACCTCTTCATCATCTCGTGACTCGATCGGTGCTCATCTCCACACGATCGAGAATTTGGCCCTTTTCTATTCGTAGAAAAGGGTCTTTTTTTTCGAACGCATGTACCCGTATGGTATGATGGTTGAAGAGAAGAATGGAGGTCGATTGAATGAATAAACTACTAGTCCTTGATGGGAACTCCTTAACATATCGTGCGTTTTTTGCACTGCCTCCGATGTCGGATGCGTCAGGTCGGAATACGAATGCAGTGTATGGGTTTACGATGATGTTATTGAAACTAATGGAAGATGAGCAACCGACTCATTTTGCTGTGGCGTTCGATGCGTCAAAGAAAACGTTCCGTCACGATACGTTCGCGGAATACAAAGGTGGACGTCAAAAGACACCGGGAGAATTGCGTGAACAATTTCCGCTCGTGCGTGACGTTTGTCGGGCGTTTGGCATCTCTGTCTTAGAGCTTGACCAATACGAGGCGGATGATATCATCGGGACGCTCTCAAAAGACCCGACCTTTGATCAGGTGACGGTTGTGACGGGGGATAAGGATTTACTTCAATTGATCAATGAACGTGTGACGGTCTATTTGACGAAACGAGGCATCACCGAAGTTGAGAAAATGACCGTGACCGCGTTCAAGGAACGCTACGACGGACTACAACCGATTCAGATGATTGATCTAAAAGGATTAATGGGAGATAAATCCGACAACATCCCTGGTATTCCAGGGGTCGGGGAAAAGACGGCACTGAAGTTGATTGCCACATATGGTACCGTCGAGGCCCTTTACGAACATACGGATGAGTTGAAAGGGAAGCAAAAGGAAAAAGTAGAGGCGAATGAACAAGAAGCGAAAATGTCGAAACAGTTGGCGACCATTTACACGGATGTACCAATTGATGTGACGATGGATGAACTTCTCTTTAAGCCATATGACGCTTCGGTCGTCAAAACGTTATTTATGGATTTACAGTTCAAGTCACTCATCGGCAAACTGTCGGATACCTCTTCAGAAGAACCGGTTGAAAAAGCGGTACGACCAACAATCGCGTTGGCCGATCAAGATTTATCGCGAGCTGTGTTAATGCTTGAACAGCTGCATGATGATTATTTTGAAGAAGACGTGATTGGAGTGGCGATCGCGTCGGAACGAGGTGTCACGATTGGAGATGTGACGCTTCTTGAGGACGAACGGGTCAAGGAATGGATCGAAGACGAGACGAAGACGACGATTTGTCTCGATGCGAAGCAGACAATTATTCAATTGAAACGTCACCAATTGGCACTGCGTGGGTATGAAGACCTGCTTGTCGCAGGGTATTTGCTCAACCTATCTGGGGGGACGTCTCTCAGCTCGATTGCTGCACACTTTACGTATCCTCTTGAGGAAGATGAAACGGTCTACGGAAAAGGTGCAAAAATCAAGGTGCCGGAAGAGAATGTTTTTCATGCTCATCTCGCAGAAAAGGCGTACGCCATCTATACATTGTTTGAACGCATTGTTTCGGAGTTGAAAGAGAATGAACAGACAGAACTCTATGAGGCGCTTGAAAAACCACTCGTCTCCGTATTGGCCGAGATGGAGTGGGCTGGTATCCACGTAAATGTCGAAACGCTTCAACATATGGAAACGGACCTGCGTGAACGTCTAAATGCACTTGAAGTCACGATTCATGAATTAGCCGGGGAACCGTTTAACATCAACTCACCGAAACAGTTAGGGGTCGTATTATTTGAAAAACTGTCACTCCCTCCTGTGAAAAAGACGAAAACAGGATATTCCACGGCAGCGGATGTCCTCGAAAAATTGGCACCGCTTCATCCGATCATTGAGAAAATCATGCATTATCGTGAACTTGGCAAACTTCAGTCCACGTATGTCGAAGGCTTGCAGAAAGTCGTGAAGGATGATGGCAAGATTCATACGCGTTATACACAGACGCTTACTCAAACGGGACGGCTTTCGTCGGTTAACCCGAACCTTCAAAATATTCCGATTCGATTAGAAGAGGGGCGTCGCATCCGTAAAGCGTTTACCGCGAGTGAATCGGGATGGGTACTCTATGCGGTCGATTACTCTCAAATCGAACTGCGCATCATGGCACATATGTCACAAGATGAGAAGATGATGGCAGCCTTCCTTCACGATGAGGATATTCATACGTCGACGGCGGCGAACGTGTTTAAAGTTTCCACTGAAGAAGTTACGTCACTCATGCGTCGTCAAGCAAAAGCCGTCAACTTCGGAATCATCTATGGCATCAGTGATTATGGACTCTCACAAAACCTAGGGATTACACGGAAAGAAGCGCAGACCTTTATCGATACGTACTTTGAACAGTTCCCTGGGGTGAAGACGTTCATGGATGCCGCGATTGAACGGGCACGTGAACACGGGTTCGTCGAGACGATGTTGAAACGACGCCGGAACATCCCGGACATCCATTCTCGTAATTTCAACTTGCGTGGGTTTGCTGAACGTACCGCAATCAACACACCGATTCAAGGAACGGCAGCGGACATTATTAAAAAAGCGATGATTGATGTCGATCATGCGTTAAACACGTCAAAACTTCAATCTAAGCTGTTGTTACAAGTACACGATGAATTGATATTCGAAGGTCCGGCCGAAGAGATGGAAGCATTAGAAAAACTTGTGACCGAAGCGATGGAACATACGGTCACACTTGATGTCCCGTTACGTGCGGACGGAGCGGTTGGAACGACATGGTTTGACACGAAATAAACGGATAGAAAGGAAATCAGTATGCCAGAATTACCAGAAGTCGAAACGGTCTGTCGTAGGTTGCGACCTGCCGTTTCAGGAAAAACGATTCAGTCTGTCGATGTCCTCGACCCTAAAATTATCCGCGGGCTCGACCCCGAAGAATGGGTTCACCATTTGATTGGAGAAACGATTACGGATGTGGAACGTCGGGGGAAATTCATCTTATTCAAATTGACGAACGGGTATCTCGTCTCCCATCTTCGCATGGAAGGGAAGTTTTTCCCTTATGACTCCATTACAGAACCGGTAAAACATACACATATCGTGATTACGTTTACGGACCAATCGACTCTACACTATAATGATGTCCGTAAATTCGGTACGATGGAGTTGCGGACGAATGAAACGATTCATACCACACCACCGCTCTCATTACTTGCGTACGAGCCGTTTGACGAGCGTGTGACAACCGAGGTGTTACACCGACGTTTAGAGCGCATGAAGACACGCGCGATTAAGACCGCCCTCCTCGATCAGTCCATCTTTGTTGGATTAGGTAACATCTATGTAGATGAGACGTTGTTTCGTGCGGGTGTCCATCCGACACGACCGGCCGCAAGTTTGTCCCATGAAGAAGTCGACCGTGTGCGGACTGAAGCCGTTGCTGTCTTGACTGAGGCTATTGAGCGTGGAGGTAGTACGATTCGCAGTTATGCCAATCCAGATGGCGCCACAGGAACGTTTCAAGAGAGGCTCTACGTATATGGACAGACCGGAGAAGCGTGCCGCCGATGCGGACATGAAATTGAAAAGATGAAATTGGGCGGGCGAGGTACGCATTACTGTCCGCACTGTCAACAACGTTAAGGGGTGGACGTGTATGTTGAAGATTGGATTGACTGGTGGAATTGCAACCGGGAAGTCTACGGTATCGCGACTGTTTCGAGAACGAGGCATTCCGATTATCGATGCCGATTTGATTGCAAGGACGGTCGTTGAACCAGGAGGAAAGGCGATTGAAGGGGTAAGGGCCGCATTTCCAAAGTGTTTTGTGGGCGACGTGCTGAACCGTCCTGCGCTCGGTCGGGAAATCTTCCATGATGAAGCAAAACGTCAGCAATTGAATCAATTGATGCATCCAGCGATTCGAGAAGAAATGAATGAGCAAATGCGAACGTATGAGGCATCGGGGGAACCTGTCGTCATTTTTGATATTCCGTTACTGTTTGAAGGAACGATGCTCGATCTGGTTGATTATTCCGTCGTCGTCTATTGCCGTGAAGAGATTCAACTGATGCGTCTCATGGAACGGAATGGATTGACGAAAGAAGAGGCGTTAGCCCGTATTCGTTCACAGATTCCAATTGAAGATAAAAAGCACCAGGCGGATTTCCTCATAAACAATAATGGGGCATTAGGGGACCTTCCTCCACAAATCAATCGTCTGGTCGAACAGTTTCAAACGATACAAAAAGAAGGCGACTGATATCGCCTTCTTTTTAGTTTAATGGATCGGATTCTGGAGACCCTTTTTTCCATGTATCATAAATCGCACGTCCATCACTAGGATGACCGTTCGAATAATAGATGGGATAGAGTGAGAAGAAGATATAGTAGAACGAGAAATAGGCGAACTGATACGTATAGAGTGTCGGTTCAATATCTCGTCGAAGAATGAACGCGTTGACGATTAAGATGCTCGCTAAATTGAAAATGGCTCCACCGCCATAGACTAGCGTACGGGTGACCTTGTTGCTCCATTTTAAATCAGTGAACTGGCACCATGCATCGTAAAAATAAACACGATTTACTTGTAAACGACCTACTTTAAACATTTTCTTCCCGGTACCGATTTGCATATCGAGTGAGCCGCCGAACAACTTTGCGAAGAAGAAGTGACCAAGCTCATGAATTAACGTCACAATCGGTAAAATGATAAAGAACGAAATAAAGAATTTATCGATATCTCCCCAATCAAACATCATGACGCCTCCTTTCTCTTGTCTGTTACGCCAAGAAATTTCCCTCATTTTCAAAAAATAAACAAAGAAAAACGAAAAAAATGTGACGAATCATAGTGAAAACGCTTACAGCTATCCGTTATAATGAAACCGTAATGTAGAAAAAGGGGGATCTATCATGGGGACAAAAGTGGCAATTAACGGATTTGGTCGAATCGGAAGAATGGTATTTCGAAAATTGATGCTCGAGGGACGTCATGAAGTGGTGGCGATTAACGCAAGTTATCCGGCGGAAACACTTGCGCATCTTATTAAACATGACTCGATTCACGGTCCATTCGGATTGACAGTACGTGCGCATGGGGATGCGCTCGAAGTCGATGGGAAACGGATTGAACTTATTTCGGAACGTGATCCATCACGGTTGCCTTGGTCAGACCTTGAAATCGACATCGTCGTCGAAGCGACCGGGAAGTTTAACTCCGATAGCGGGGCAAGACTTCATCTTGAGGCAGGCGCGAAAAAAGTGATTTTGACCGCACCGGGTAAAGGGGACTTACGCACGATCGTGATGGGGGTCAATGATCGTGACTATCGCCCGGAGGAAGACCATATCATTTCAAACGCATCGTGTACGACGAACTGTCTCGGACCTGTCGTGAAGGTCTTGCATTCGACGTTCGGTATCGAGACGGGACTGATTACGACGGTACACGCCTATACGAACGACCAGAACAATATTGACAACCCGCATAAAGATTTGCGGCGCGCGCGTGCGTGTGGCAGTTCCATCATCCCGACATCAACGGGAGCGGCTAAGGCGATTGGTCTGGTGATGCCGGAACTACAAGGGAAGTTAAACGGAATGGCACTCCGTGTACCGACTCCGAACGTATCACTTGTCGACTTGGTCGTCGAACTCCACCGAGATGTTACGGTCGATGAAGTCAATGAAGCGTTTGAACGGGCAGCGTATGGAGAAATGACGGGTATTTTAGGCGTTTCTCACGAACCGCTCGTCTCTATCGATTTCAACGGGGACGATCGCTCGTCGATTATCGACACGGATTCGACGATGGTACTCGGAGGGAATCATGTCAAAGTACTCGCATGGTATGACAATGAATGGGGCTACTCATGCCGTGTCGTGGACTTGTTGGATATGGTGGCCAGCTATCTTCAAATCGGGCAACAAGAAACACACGCCTAAAAAAATATTACGTGCGGAGAAATATTTTTCAGATTTTTTTATCAAATGTCTTGTAACGACGTCCCAAACACGTTACACTCAATTTCGTGAACTTCAATTGGTCTGACAAACGCAACTTAAAGGGTTAGGACCTCTTAGGACTAACTTGCCCCCGTGGTTGTGGGCGATTCAGGCACAAAGTGAGTGATCATCAACTACTTTGAGACCATTGATGTAAAGGGGGATCCACTAATATGGATACTATGGGACGTCACATTATTACAGAACTTTGGGAGTGCAATCCCGACAAATTAAATGATATCGACTACATCGAGCGTTTGTTCGTCGATGCTGCTCTTCGTTCGGGCGCTGAAGTCCGCGAAGTTGCATTCCACAAATTTGCGCCACACGGTGTAAGTGGAGTCGTCATCATTTCAGAATCACACTTAACGATTCACAGTTTCCCAGAACATGGCTATGCGTCAGTTGACGTGTTTACATGTGGAGATCGAATCGATCCGGCTACAGCATCGCAGTATATTGCTGAAGGATTGGATGCAAAAGTACGTGAAGATGTGAAACTTGAGCGTGGAATGGGACCAATTCGTGTTCCGGAAGCGCAAGTGGCAATCAGCAAATAAATCAGATTGACCTTTTGAGGCTGACCGTTTAACGGTCAGCCCTTTTAATTGTTTTGTTGTCGCCTTAATTTTGATATGCTTAACGTATATAACTCAGGCGTTGAGGTGGATTATGGGACTGTTAGATAAGTTACAAACACATATTGAAACGAAAGATACACATAAAAATGAAATGCTCCAAACACGTTACTATGCGGCATCGTCACATGCGATGTTGCAATGGTTAGAAGGAAAAATTCAAGAGAACGGTCAGACGGTTCGTCGCATCGATGCGAATCGAGGAGAACTTTCGTTTCTCGGAGAAGGCTGGGACGGGCTCATCACGATTGTACAAGTGGATGGCGGCCGGACGGCTGTCGATTTTACATTAAACCGTGAACAGCGACTCGGTGCAGACCTCTCGCAAATTGTATCGCACTACTACGAGGCGCTCACGCAACAATTCCCGTTACGTGCCATTGGTAATAAAACAGTCGAACGATAAGGAGGTTTGAGCATGCGTTGTCCGAAATGTGATCATAATGGAACGAGAGTGCTCGATTCCCGTCCGGTGCAAGACCATTATTCGATTCGACGTCGTCGTGAATGTGAAAAATGTGGGTATCGGTTTACAACGTTTGAGACGGTTGAACAGACACCGCTCATCATTGTTAAAAAAGATGGAAATCGTGAAGAGTTCAGTCGTGAAAAAGTGCTTCGCGGCATTATTCGGGCGTGCGAGAAACGACCTGTCACACTTGAACAGCTCGAAGGGGTTGTGACGAAAGTCGAACAGCAACTCCGTGCCCTCGCCCAGTCAGAAATTCCAAGTGAACAAGTAGGCGAGCTTGTGATGAATGAACTTGCACGAGTCGATGAAGTCGCATATGTTCGGTTTGCATCGGTTTATCGTCAATTCAAAGACATCACGGTGTTCTTTAAAGAACTTGAAGATTTAATGAAGCAAGAAAATTCGACCAACTAAAGGGCGGCCTGCTGGTCGCCCTTTTTCAAGGGAGAGAGCCATGGAGAAAGAACGTACAATCTTTGGGACGGACGAATTGTTAATCATGAGTACCGGTCTAGTCGACCGTGAATCGTACCAGTCCCTTTACCACTTATATCAACCTGTCATCGGGGTGAAGGCGCTCGCACTCTATCAAACGTTATGGAGCGAACTAAAACCGGGCAAAATGAAATCCAACTATATGTCCCATAGTGCAATGTGTGAGATGTTGGAGTTCTCCATCAATGAGTTAATGGACAGTTTGTTCCGCTTAGAAGCGATCGGATTAGTGCGAACCTATAAAACAAAAGACGCTCGATTGACACAATACGTTTATCAGTTACGTGTTCCGCTTGCACCGCACACGTTTTTGAATGATGGGTTACTGTCGAGTTTCCTCTTCTATAAAGTCGGGGAAGTACGATTCAAACAACTGCAAGGGCGTTTTACGATTGATCCGTTGCCCGCAGGCATCGTCGAAGTGACAAAGGATTTCAATGAAGTATTTGATGTCAAAGGAGTGAACCATCGTGCGTTCACACAAAAAAATTATGAAAAGCCGGACCGGGCTAAGATTGAGATCAACTATTCGTTCGATATGGAAATTGTGAAAAAACTGACGAATTTTCCAGTTGGATTTTTCACGAAAAAATTAGACGAAACGATCACAAAATTGGCCTACGTGTCACAACTCGATGAAGAGACGATGGCGGAAATGTTGAAAGAATATTTCGTACATGAGGCGTACCTGCCACTCAGCGAACAAGAGAAGCGGGACGGTTGTCGTCAAATGGTTCTGCAGTTGAAGAAGAAACAGACGCGCCACCGGAAAGAGAAGACCGTCGAACTTGAACAGACGAAACTAGGAGATTTGCATGATCCCGAAGTGATGGAGTCCGCACACCCACATCAATATGTCTCGACGCTTCGGAAGACACCGCAACTTTCAAAAAGTGATGAACAGTTAGTCATTGAACTCGTCGACACACTCGGTCTCGCGCCAGGGGTCATCAATGCGCTCTTCTATTACTGTATCGAAGTGAAGAAGCAGACGCGGCTGAGCGAGAACTATGTCTTGCGCATTGCGACGAGTTGGAAAACAGCGGGCTATACGAATGCAAAAGAAGCGCTAGAGCGTGAAGAATCTCAAGATGCGCTCATCGAGAAGAAACAGCAAAAACGTGAGAGTGTGCAACGCACCACAGTCGGGTCACGACGGAAACCCCAACAAGGGGATATGCCGAAATGGCTCGAGGACGAGGCGAAACAACAGCGCTCATACGACCAAGCGAGGAAAAAAGAACTCGAGTCGTCCGTACCGGATGACGCGGAACTTGTGAAACTATTAAATGAATTGAAAGAGAAGGGGTGAGGGGATGGAACGAATCAATCAGTCGCTGTCTCAGTTGATGAACCGAAAAGAAGTTCGGGAGGCGTACGAGTCGATTCGCAGACGTACACTGAACCACCCGGGTGTCATCGCATTTTTGAACGCTCATCCAGAGTTAGAGGAGAAGGCGATTGAAATCGGGTTTACCAAACTGAGTGAGTACGCGGAACAGATGGATGGAAAAACGTTCAGAGAAGATCAGGCCGTCATCCCAGGCCATCAACCGGTACTTTATGTCGATTTAGGACAGATTGCAATTCGATATGAAGAAACGGTCGCACATCGCCAGGCGAGACGACAAAAAGAAATGGACCGTAAATTCAAAAGTTTGTTTTTACCGGAAGAAGTTCGCGAGGCGAGTTTCGAATCTTTCGATTGGGGCGACGACGCGCGTAAAATCGCATTGCGTGAAGCGATGCGATTTGTAACAGGGATGAAGTCTCGTCAAAAAGTGAACGGCCTCTATCTCCATGGTAGTTTTGGCGTCGGGAAGACATATTTACTCGCCGCAATCGCCAATGAGTTGAAGGTGGCGGACATCGAGACGATTCTAGTCCATGCTCCGGGCTTTGTGTCGGAGGCGAAACGCAAAATTCGTACCGAGTCGTTCGACTCTTTCTTGACGTCGTTTCAACATGTGCCAGTCTTACTGATTGATGACATCGGAGCTGAAGCCATCAGTCCGTGGGTACGAGATGAATTGTTCGGGATCATTCTTCAGTATCGGATGATGCATCGCTTGCCGACGCTCTACAGTTCAAACTTTAGCGGAGAAGAACTCGAGACGCACTTTTCAATCGATGGTTCGCCGCAAAATAAAATGAAGGCACAGCGACTCATGCAACGTATTTCCACGACGACGACCCAAATTGAGTTAAAGGGTGAAAATCGCCGTCGGTAAAGGATTGTTTTTCTTTGGTGAGTTGACTATACTAAGAAGCATATAAAGGATGCATAGAAGAGGATATGGATCATCGAGACGAGTTTTAGCGAGGGAAGGGCGGTGGAAGCTTCCTAACGACGACGATGGATTTACTCCCTCAGAGCACCGTACGGGTCAATCGTGCGGCGATTCACACTCGTTATCGTGTGTTCGAGCCAAGCAGATTGCTTGGGAACGAGGGTGGTACCACGAGAATCAAAGCTCGTCCCTTTTTGAGGGATGGGCTTTTTTTATATTCATTTTTTGAGAGGGGACAGATGTACATGATTCAATTAACATTTCCAGATGGCGCGGTAAAAGAATTTGATGCAGGCGTCACAGCAGAAGACGTCGCGGGCTCGATCAGTCCGGGACTTCGTAAAAAGGCAATCGCAGCAAAACTAGACGGAGAACTCATCGACTATCGTCGTCCAATCGAACATGACGGCAAAATCGAACTCGTGATGCCGGACTCGGAAGATGGTCTTGATTTGATGCGTCACTCGTCAGCGCACTTGATGGCTCAAGCGATCAAACGGTTATACGGAGAAGACAACAACATCTATCTCGGAATTGGACCGACGATTGAGAACGGGTTCTATTACGATATCGAGATGGATCGTCGCATCAATGAGGAAGACCTTCCTGAAATCGAAAAGATGATGAAACGCATCGTCGACGAAAACTTAGAAATCACACGTGAAGTCGTTTCCCGTGACGAGGCGCTCGCTCGTTATAAAGAATTGGGAGATCCGCTCAAGATTGAGTTGATTGAGGACATTCCTGCTGATCAAACCCTTACAATCTATCATCAAGGTGAGTTCTTTGACCTTTGCCGTGGACCTCACGTCCCGTCAACATCGAAGTTGAAAATCTTCAAATTGATGAGCGTGGCTGGTGCCTACTGGCGCGGGGACTCAGACAATAAGATGCTACAGCGTATTTACGGGACAGCGTGGGCGACGAAAGAACAACTCGCTGAACACTTGCGTCTTCTTGAAGAGGCGAAAGAACGCGACCATCGTAAACTCGGGAAAGAACTCGACCTCTTCTTCGTTTCACAAGAAGTCGGTCAAGGGCTTCCGATGTGGCTTCCGAAAGGGGCTGCGATTCGTCGTACGGTCGAGCGCTACATCGTTGATAAAGAACTCGAACTCGGATATCAACATGTCTACACACCGGTTCTCGGTTCGGTCGACTTGTATAAGACATCTGGTCATTGGGATCACTATCAAGACGACATGTTCCCGAAAATGGAGATGGACAACGAAGAACTCGTCCTTCGTCCGATGAACTGCCCGCACCACATGACAATCTACAAACATGAGCCACGTTCGTACCGCGAACTTCCACTTCGAATCGCTGAGCTTGGCGGGATGCACCGTTACGAGATGTCAGGGGCGCTCACAGGTCTACAACGTGTTCGTTATATGGTATTGAATGATGGACATACGTTCGTTACACCTGAACAGATGAAGCAAGAATTCAAAGACATCGTTCATTTGATTCAAGAAGTATACGCTGACTTTGGCATAAAAGATTATCGTTTCCGTCTCTCGTATCGCGATCCTGCTGATAAAGAGAAGTATTTCGATAACGATGCCATTTGGGAAATGGCACAAAGTCAGTTGAAGGAAACGATGGACGAGCTCGAACTTCCGTACTTCGAAGCAGAAGGCGAAGCGGCATTTTACGGACCGAAACTTGACGTACAAGTACGGACGGCACTTGGGAAAGAGGAGACGCTCTCGACTGTCCAACTCGACTTCTTGCTTCCGGAACGTTTCGATTTGACATACACTGGGCCAGACGGTAAGGACCATCGTCCAATCGTCTTGCACCGTGGTGTCGTCTCGACGATGGAACGGTTTGTCGCTTACTTGATTGAAGAGTATAAAGGCGCGTTCCCGACATGGCTCGCACCGGTCCAAGTCAAGTTGATCCCGGTTTCACACGTCCACGACGAATACGTCGCAGAAGTGAAAGCAGAACTTGTCAAACGTGGTGTTCGTGTCGAAACGGATCTCCGTGACGAGAAACTAGGCTATAAGATTCGTGAAGCACAAATGAAGAAGATTCCGATGACGCTCGTTCTTGGCGATAAAGAGCGAGATGAGCGTGCGGTCAATATTCGCCGCTACGGTCAGCAGGAACAAGTTTCTGCTTCACTTGATGAATTCATCGCATCGCTCACAGATGAGATTGCGAACCGTTCACGTTAAGTGAGGGACCACCTTTCCAACCAGAAAGGTGGTTTTTTCGGTCTATAGACGGATGTGTATTTGGTCATCTACACGTATCGTAAACGTAAGGAGTGATACTTAATGAATTATATGAAGCCAGTATTGGCACTTACTATTGGAGCGGTTGCGTTCACAGGAGCGCTTCCGAAAGTCGGAGCGGAGGCAATCGTCAATGATACGATTGTAACCCTTGGTGAATCATTATCTTCAGAGCAACAAAAATGGGTACTTGAGCGTATGGATGCCCCAGAAGGAATCGAACCCATTATCGCGACTGCCGCAGATGAAGAAAAGTATTTAGGTGATTCGGTCCCGCAAGCACAGCGTGGAGGCGGCATGTACTCGTCTGCCCGAATCAAGTTGACGAACGGGACTGGTCTTGATATTCAGACGGAAAACGTGACGTGGGTCACGAAAGATATGTATGCGAACGCCCTCGTCACGGCGGGTGTGACGGATGCCGATATTTATATCACGTCACCGATTAACGTGACGGGTACCTCGGCCTTGACGGGAATTATGAAGGCATATGATCAGACCGCGGCCGAGACCGGGATTGAACTGTCGGATGAACGAAAAGAATTGGCGCAAGAAGAGCTGGCGGTCACGTCTGAAATCGGTAAGACAGTCGGACAAGAGGACGTAGCAGGTCTCATGAACGAGATTAAAGCGGAAATCGCAAATCAGATGCCAGAGACAAATATTGAGATTCGTGACATCGTCATTCAAGTATTGAATCAAAATAACGTTCAGTTGTCTGAGGGTCAACTCGATCAACTGACGACGCTATTCGAAAACATGCAGCAAGCAAATCTTGATTGGTCAGCGATCAGTAGTGGATTGAAAGATGCGGGTCAAGATGTGCAGGCATTCCTCGAACAAGAAGAAGTAAAAGGATTCTTCGCCCGATTGTTTGAGGCGATCGGGAACTTCTTCAAGTCACTTACAAACTAAGTGGTACTAAAAAAGGGCGCATGCCCTTTTTTAGTACCACCGTTTATGGATATAATTTTGAGCCGACTCGTGGTCATCGACGATTTTTAAAGTGATGCGATTCATTTCTTCTAGTAAGTCTGTCAATACCGCCTGTAATTTTTCGTCTTCTAACCCATGTGCTTGCATCGTCTTACTGACAATCTGCTGGACTTGATCATGGTAGTCATGTTCTCGCGATACATCTTTTCGCCAGTTCATGTCGATCCCTCCTTTGATATTTCATTATTCCCTTTGAAAAGGTATTGCGAAACGAGAGAATGACTGGTATCATCATAAAAGTGTGAGCTACCAATTATTCATGCGCGATATCTTGACATCTTTTCCTGCTAGTGCTAAGATGACATAGTGATTAAAAACAACAAAGCAGAAGCACCCGCTTTTCACCTCGTCTGAGAGTCATCAGGCAGGTCCATCAAGTTCTTGGTTCATTCGGCATCGTCTGCCGTTTTATGACCTCAACTGATGTGTGGGTGGGAAACTGCCGACGCTTTTTTTATTGCCATGTTGTCTTGTCAATCTAAATCTCGTGCAATCGCACGATGGAGGTGCTAACCATTAGCAAAGAGCTCTTTATCAACGAAAACATTCGTGCCCGTGAAGTACGTCTCATTGGCGCAGACGGTGCACAACTCGGTGTGACATCACGTAACGATGCGTTACGTTTAGCTGAAGAAGCGGAACTAGACCTCGTCTTAGTCGCGGATAAAGCAAATCCACCGGTCGCTAAAATTATGGATTATGGGAAGTACCGTTTCGAACTCCAGAAAAAGGAGAAAGAAGCGCGTAAAAACCAAAAAGTCATCCAAATGAAAGAAGTACGTCTCAGTCCAACAATCGAGGACAACGATTTCCAAACAAAATTGCGTAATGCACGCAAGTTCCTTGAAAAAGGAAACAAAGTGAAGGCTTCGATTCGTTTCCGCGGACGTGCCATCACACACTCGGAAATCGGGAAACGTGTTTTGGACAAAATGGCAGCGGAATGTGCCGATTTGGCAACAGTTGAACAAAAGCCGAAGATGGAAGGACGCAGCATGTTCTTAGTGCTGGCTCCGAACAAAGAAGATTAATTATCGATTCTCAGTGGGGAGGAAATACTCATGCCGAAAATGAAATCGCACCGCGGTGCTTCAAAACGTTTCAAACGTACAGCATCAGGTAAACTCAAGCGTTCACACGCTTACACAAGTCACTTGTTCGCAAACAAATCGACTAAAGCGAAACGTAAGCTCCGTAAAGGCGCTATCGTATCAGCTGGAGACTTCAAACGCATTCGCAACATGATCGCGAAGTAATACAGAAACAATTTAGGAGGGAATCCATATGCCACGCGTAAAAGGCGGTTATACGACTCGTCAACGTCGTAAAAAGCAAATTAAACTTGCCAAAGGATACTTTGGTTCGAAACACATTCTATTTAAAGTAGCAAAACAACAGGTCATGAAGTCACTCATGTACGCTTACCGTGACCGTCGTCAGAAGAAACGTGATTTCCGTCGTCTTTGGATCACACGTATCAATGCGGCAGCACGTACAAACGGTCTCTCATACAGCCGTATGATGCACGGCCTCAAGCTTGCAGGAATCGACATCAACCGTAAGATGCTTGCTGAGCTTGCTGTGACAGATGCACAGGCATTCGCGTCACTCGCTGAAACAGCTAAATCAAAATTGAACGCGTAATCGTTCAATCGACAGCGCCGAGACACTCTCTCGGCGCTTTCTTTTTTCTTTAGAATTTCTTAGAATTAAGAGAAGGAGGAAAGCGTATGAATCAATCGGTTGTTGCCATCGTCGCCTTAGCGCTCATTGTCTTGAACGTTTACACCTATATCCAAGCGAAACAGTATACGCAAGGGAAAGGTGACTTTAACGTCCTATTCGCCTATGCAGGAGGAGCCATCGGTGCCTTGTTCGGTCTTCATCTGACTCGGAAGAAGACGGTTCATGCCCCAAAACTGCTTCAATTACAAGTATTGATTTTAGCAGTGGGCTGGTCTTTAATGATTTTAGTACTGCTATAAGTGGAGATAGAGGAGGAACATCCGGTGAACTGGACAACATTGTTTGATCGGCAGCGCGAATTAGACGAGCGGATCAAAGCACAACATGGATTATCCGGCAATCAATTCGATGAACGGTTACTGGCGCTGCTTGTCGAGCTCGGTGAACTGGCTAACGAAACACGTAGCTTTAAGTTTTGGTCGAAGAAAGGACCGTCGCCTCAAGATGTGATCTTAGAAGAATATGTAGACGGCATTCATTTCTTACTGTCACTTGGTCTTGCGCTTGGGTATGAACGAGATGCGTTTCCTGCGGGAAGTTCATATCTTGATGCGACTGATGCTTTTTTAGATATTTATCGAAAAGTGACGAATTTTGGTCTTTCAAAAACGGAAGCCATGTACGAGACGCTGATGGCAGCTTATCTCGAACTTGGTTATACGCTCGGTTTTAATGAGCAACTCATTTTGCTGGCATACATGAATAAAAATGAAGTAAACCATGAGCGACAAAATCAAGGATATTAATGAAAAGGAGCGGATTGGTATGAATGAATCGTTACATATGTTAAAACGTTTGACGGATGCAACAGGCGTCCCGGGCAATGAGGGAGAAGTCCGTCAATTGATGCGTGAATACCTCGAGCCGCATGTCGAGTCGTTTGAACAGGATGGACTCGGAAGTTTATTTGGTCAAGTGACTGGAGATGCTGAAGGTCCGCGTGTCATGATTGCGGGTCACATGGATGAAGTCGGCTTCATGGTGACACGTGTGGAAGAAGGCGGTTTCCTTCGTTTCCAAGCGCTCGGTGGCTGGTGGAACCAAGTGCTGTTGGCACAGCGAATGGATGTTGTCACACGGTCTGGTGAAAAGATTCCCGGTGTCATTGGTGCGAAACCACCTCACGTCCTACCGCTCGAGGCACGAAAAAAACCCGTTGAAATCAAAGATATGTTCTTAGATATCGGTGCCACGTCGAAAGACGAAGTGGCTGATTGGGGAATTCGTCCAGGCGATACGG
>NZ_JADHZG010000010.1:0-7505 GCF_027161185.1 Exiguobacterium sp. KJ 601
TTGTTCTTGCCGATATAGAGGCGCTCTTTGTCCTCTGAGTCGATCATCGCGATCGCGTACGAACCGTGGAGGTCCGAAAGCGTCTTACGGAACGCCGCCTCGACATCGCCGAGCTCGACGAAGTGCTTCTCCATGAGCTGGACGATGACTTCTGTGTCCGTCTCTGAAAGGAACGGGACGTCGAGCGTCTTCTTGATGAGCTCGTCGTTCTCGATTACGCCGTTATGGACGAGCGTGAAGCGTCCTGTCGTGCTTTGATGCGGGTGGGCGTTCGGTACGCTCGGTACCCCGTGTGTTGCCCAACGTGTGTGGCCGATTCCAATCGTGCCGTCTACTTCTGCTGGGATGATTTCGCGTAGCGCAGCAATGCGACCGACTTCTTTGTGAACGTTGACATTCTCATGCATCAACGCAAGACCTGCCGAGTCATAACCACGGTACTCGAGTTTTTCAAGACCTTTGAGAAGGACTTCCTTCGCTCCGGTATTCCCAATCATTCCTACAATTCCACACATAAACAAATCTCCTCTATTCTTCGATTTCTCGAAAAAGGAAACGGGCTTTTTCTAAGAGCTGTCAGTACACGCTTCTTTGTCCGTCCGGTCGCCCGGGCGTTTTAAAAGCATGTTTGTCGTCGTGACAGGCGACGAGGAGGCATCCGCCGAAATCTCGATAACCTCCAACCTCGTCAACTCCGCAGAGTTCTGGCGCTTGTTCGTACTCTTGTGTCCTTCCGTTTCCAAGGTCACGCTCTTAATAGTACAAATCACACCCCCATTCGTCAAGAAAATCCGCTGTTTTCTCGATGACAAAACGGAAACAAAAAGGGAATCCGATGTGGATTCCCTTGTGTTATTCCCGGTTTTGAAAATTTTATCCGTCTACACCGTAATCTTCGCGTACGACTTGCGCGATTTTTTCAACGTAACGGTCACACTCTTCCGCTGTCGGGGCTTCAGCCATGACACGAACAAGTGGTTCTGTACCTGATGCACGGACGAGGATTCGACCGTTTCCGGCCATTTCCGCTTCCGCTTCTTGAATCGTTGCCAAGACACGCTCTCCGTTCATCGCATCGTTTTTATTCGTCACACGAATGTTCACGAGCTTTTGCGGATAAACTGGCATCTCTGCCGCTAATTCAGACAGTTTACGCCCTGTCGATTTCACGATTTCTGCCAATTGCACACCAGATAACATACCGTCACCCGTTGTCGAGTGATCGAGGAAAATCAAATGACCTGATTGTTCGCCACCGAGTGTATATTGATGTTTTTTCATTTCTTCAACGACATAGCGGTCACCCACTGCTGTTTGAAGCGCCGTCATGCCCGCTTCTTCAACGGCTTTATGGAAACCAAGGTTACTCATGACCGTCGCGACAATCGTGTTGTCTTTGAGACGCCCTTTTTCACTCAAGTATTTCCCGCAAATATACATGATCTTGTCTCCGTCGACGATTTCACCGTTCTCGTCAATCGCAATCAAACGGTCTCCGTCCCCATCGAAGGCAAGTCCCATGTCCGCTCCTTTTTCACGGACGAACTCAGCCAAATGCTCAGGGTGTGTCGATCCGACACCTTCGTTGATATTTAAACCGTTCGGCGAGTTTCCGATTGTCGACACGTTTGCTTCTAAGTCCGCAAACAGTCGAGCCGCAAGGCCGCTCGTCGCCCCATGTGCACAGTCAAGCGCAATGTGAAGACCATCGAAGTCTTCTTCTACCGTTTGTTTCAACATTTGAAGATACTTTTGCGCGCCTTCGTAGTAATCCGATACGAAACCGAGATCTTTCCCTGTCGGACGCGGGAGCGTATCTTCCGCAGCATCCAAGATGTCTTCAATTTCTTGCTCGGTCGCATCGTCTAATTTGAAACCATCGCTACCGAAGAATTTGATTCCGTTATCCGCCACAGGGTTATGCGATGCTGAAATCATGACACCTGCCGTCGCGTCGAGCGATTTCGTCAAGTAAGCGACTCCAGGTGTTGAGATGACACCGAGACGCATCACTTCTGCACCGATTGAGAGAAGACCCGCAATCAATGCACCTTCAAGCATATGTCCTGAAATCCGTGTGTCACGACCGATCAACACTTTCGGCTGTTCGCCTTCTGGCAAATGTTTCGACAACACGTAGCCACCCGCACGACCTAAACGATATGCTAATTCCGCAGTTAACTCAGAGTTGGCAACACCGCGAACTCCATCTGTTCCAAAATATTTACCCATAAGATTAAATCCTCACTTTTGTATGATTGAACATCTTTATTGAATGGAAGATGTTTCTGTTTCTTCATCGACACTCGTCAATTGAACATCGATTGTCTTTGGCGAGATCACGGTCACGCCTTTTGGTACTTCATAATCTGCATCGACCGCATGTGTTCCGCTCGGCAATCCGGTCAGATCTAACGTCACGTTGACACTGTTTGATGAGATGCTTTCAAGAAGGGAACGTTTGCCCGAGAGCGTCACGCTGACCACTTCTTGCGTTTGAATCGTGTAATTCGTCCGGTCATATCCACGGACAGTGATGGGGACGGTCAACCGAATCCGCTCTGTCAATTCACCCGTGTCATCTTTCGTCTCATCATTTGGACGAACGAGCACCTGGACTTCTACTTCTTTTTTACCGAGTGAAGTCGCTCCTTCCGGAAGACGAAGGGTAGCGGTCACTTTTTCCGACTTCGTTAAATCGTCAAGTTCAATCGGTTCCGTCTCCACTCGTTGGAGTTCATCTAACACCGCTTTTGGTGCAAAGACACGGACTTCCGTCTCACCTAGCAACGTATCAACTAAGCGGAAATCGTCTGCCACCTCTCCGCTCGTGACGACCTCGATTGGAATCATCGCACTTTCATTGTAAATCGGAACGGTGACATTGATGATATTCGGATCGACTGACACGTTCAACGGATTTCCATTCGCATCTAAAATGGTCGGTGGAATCTCACGAGTGAACGTCTGACTTTGATTGGCAACATCCACATTCAACGTGATTTCTTTGACGTTTTGAATCCGACTCGCACCACCTGTGACTTTTACAGTCGACGGTTCGATTTCGACATCGCCCGCGACTTTTCCGTCCGGTAATTGATCTTTGTTCAACAGATTCACGGACACAGGGACTTCAATCGTTTGTTTCCGATCGATATAGATTTCGACAGTCTCTCGATCTAGTTTGACATTGACGTCTCCGCCGAATCCACGCGCTTCGACCGGGACACGATGGAATCCGGTGCCAAGATTGGTCAAATCGACGAACACCTGATAATCTTTCACCAATTTCGTCATCGTTAAACTACTAGATGGCCCTTGAAGCTCGACACCCATCTCTTCCGGAACATTATATGCGACATACTGGACCTCATCGAAAAACACTTCGACCGGCACATCGAGCGTCATGGAACTTTGTCCGACGATTGGCAATGCGCTAGATGCGTTATTCGAAGAACTGGTCTCAGCGACCATTAAGTATAAAAGGACGGCTAAAGCAAGTGCGATGAAGCGGAGAAACCACTTATGTTGTAACCACTGATCAATCACTTACTTATCCCCTCCTTTTTTGCCGAAGAACGAGAGGGTCGCCTCTTTTTCTTCGATGACGAGTTCTTGAATTAATTTATTGCGAAGCGCTTCTTCGTCTAGTTCCCGATACAAGCGGCCCGCGATTGCAAGTGAGACTGCTCCCGTTTCTTCTGAGACGGTAAGAGTGACGCTATCCGTCACTTCACTGACCCCGATGGCTGCTCGGTGACGTGTCCCGAGTGCTTTATCGATGTGCGGGCTTTCCGAAAGCGGTAAATAGCAAGCTGCCGCCGCAATTTTCCCGTCCTGAATAATCATCGCGCCATCATGAAGCGGCGTATTCGGAATGAATAAGTTAATAATCAACTGGGATGTGATATGCGAGTCCATACGAATGCCGGTCTCCACATACTCGTTTAATCCCGTATCGCGTTCAATCGCAATCAATGCACCGATTCGCCGTTTTGACATGTACTGTGCGGAACTGACGATGGCTTCAATCATTTGTCGTTGTTGCTCCTCATCACTTGTTCCCGTACGACTGAATAAGTTACTCGTTCGTCCGAGGTGTTCAAGACCACGTCTCAACTCTGGCTGAAAAATGATGATAATTCCGAGGAGACCGTACGTGATCACCTGATTTAGCAAGAACTGGAGCGTCTTCAATCCGAAGAAACCGCTCAAGAACCAACTGACTAGAATGATGGAAATCCCTTTAATTAATTGTACTGCTTTTGTCCCACGCACAATCATCATCAACTTGTAAATGACATACGTGACGACGACGATATCTAAAACATCATTCAAATAATCGTACCAATGTACGTTTTCTGAAAGATTTAAAAATGAGAAAAATGATACTTGTTCAAGTAGCGGCAAATGCTCCCCTCCTCAACTACCTAGCTAAATCGTGCAAATTCCATTATATCATCATTTCTATAGATACGCATTGCGTCACGTCAAAACGAAACCAGATTGAAACGAAAAAAAGACGCCGGAAGCGTCTTTAGAAAAGTTGTTTCATCGAGTACCAAATCCATTCGAACATCTGATCGATCTGTTCGAGTTCACCTGTCACTTGACCGGCACTTGCTAAATAGGCACGACCATTGACGGCTGTCGCGTTCCCATTGACAGTACCTTCAATCCGTAAATCGCCACCTTGGACCGTGATGTCTTTTTCAACCGTGACACCGGCCGGGACAATGACTTCATTCTCAGATACGATCACACCTGGTACTTTTGTATAGGTCATCGTCTCTGAAGCGCTGCTCCATAGTCCGAGTGTCGCACTAGACATCAAACTAAAGAACAGTACGGCCGCAATCAAACCTGGGTGCCGTTGCAACCATTGCATTTGTTTCGAATGCGGTTTGCGTTCTTTTCGAACTGATTTTGAAAACGGTACGACGGGATCAGGTGCTGTTTGTACAGGAGTTTCAGGTAAAGCGGCCATCACTCGGGCCGTAAAATCTGCTGATAACTTTGGACGAGGCAATGCTTTCAGTTCTGCGTCGATTCGTTCATATTGTAGATACGATTCATATAATTCATCGTCCTCTAACAATTGACGCAATTCGTCAGATTCTTCGGGCAAAACGCCATCTTCCAAATATTGTTGTACTTTTTCTTCAGGAGTCAATTGAACCCCTCCCTATTTTGAAAGATTGTTTTTAACATTTCTCTTCCCCGGAAGATCCTTGTCTTAACCGTTGCGACCGGCATGTCGATCATCACGCTGATTTCTTTAAGCGACAAATCATCTACATATTTTAATAATAACGGAATGCGATATTTGTCTGGAAGTTGCTTGATTGCCTCATGCATTTCACTTCGAATTTCGCGATGAACCACTTGGGCATCGGGTTGGGGCGCTTCATCAGCTAAGTGGTCTTGATAAGTCAAACCGTCTGTACCCGCAATTTCGGCATCCATCGAATATTCAGGCTTCCGCTTCCTCAATCGGTCGATGGCAACGTTTGTCGTGATTCGATAGAGCCATGTTTTGAACTTATATTGCGCGTCGTACGTATCGATTCGTGTATAGGCACGAATGAACGCCTCTTGGGCAGCGTCCTCTGCTTCGCCACGATCATACAAAATTTTATAGGCGATTGCAAAGACGCCATCCTTGTATAGTTCTACCAGTTCGGCAAACGAATCGTGATTCCCCGCCCTCAATTCATCAACCAAACGGGTGGTCAGCCGTTCCATCAATCCACTTCCCCTCTCCGCTACACATGCGGTCATCTCTATATACGTCTTGATATTGAAATGGTTTCAAAAAATCAAAAAAAGTTTCCATCCCCATTGTAGCAAACGGGTTTGGAAACTGTAAGGAAATCAGACGGTTTCGCCTTCCAATAACAGGTTTTCTTTAGATTTTATAATCGTTTCACATAAGCGATAGGCCAACTGAGCCGTCACGTCATCCCGGTCTAATGCCGGATTTAACTCGACGAGCTCTACTGCGATCAAGTCTTCTGCTTGCATCGCTTCTTTTAAAATCGCTTTGGCTTCGACTTCTGTCAAACCGCCGTCAACCGGTGTACCTGTTCCAGGAACGAGGGATGCATCGAGACTATCCATATCGAAACTGATATAAAAACGGTCTACTCGTTCACGAAGATAACTCAATGACTCTTTCATGATGACATCCACGCCACGCGTACGTACTTCTTCTACTGTAATGACTTTGATACCGAGTCGATTGATTTCATTCATTTCTCCTTCATCGATATCACGCAGGGCAATATAAACTAAATGCTCTGGTGATAGCTTCGGATCACGTCCGCCCACTTCTGTCAGACGCACGTCGCCCATCCCCATCGCTGCCGCAAGTGGCATTCCGTGAATATTCCCCGACGGTGATGTTTCGCCTGTATTTAAGTCAGCGTGAGCATCCACCCAAATGACTCCATAAGGACCTGTTTGAGCCAATCCAGCAAGAGTACCGATTGCCATACTATGATCGCCCCCAACGATCAAAGGGAATCGATTTTCCGAAATTTCACGATGTACGACTTCTGCCAATTCCGTGACGGTATGCAAGACACCATCAACCCGTTTTAAGTGTTCTTCATTTTCTCGAATTTCAGATTCTGGCAAGACACGAATCGTATGTTTGACCGTTTCTGTCGGAAGAAGTTGTTGCATCCCCATTTCATTTAACTTTGTCGGTCCTTGATCGACCCCTAATTTCCCCTGACCGTAACGCAGCGGCACGTGAATATATGACCATTGCATCGCCATTCCCCCTTTATACGCTTGATAGTTAAATTGTAAACGCTATCATTTGTTTGGTTCAACTCAGCATAATGATGAATAAACATGCAAAAAGGCAGCCTGAATGGTGGCAGGCTGCCTTTCTCTGTACTCTCAATTGAATGGTTCATGGTTTTAGGCAAAAAAAAACTTAAGTCATCACTAACTTAAGAAAAAAACATATGGTGGAGCCTAGCGGGATCGAACCGCTGACCTCCTGCGTGCAAGGCAGGCGCTCTCCCAGCTGAGCTAAGGCCCCAATACAGGGATAAGAATATGGAGCGGAAGACGGGATTCGAACCCGCGACCCCGACCTTGGCAAGGTCGTATTCTACCACTGAACTACTTCCGCAAAAAATGGTGAGCCATGCAGGGCTCGAACCTGCGACCCTCTGATTAAAAGTCAGATGCTCTACCAACTGAGCTAATGGCTCAAACCTGGTGGGGGGGGGCGGATTCGAACCGCCGAACCCGAAGGAGCGGATTTACAGTCCGCCGCGTTTAGCCACTTCGCTACCCCCCCGAGGAGTGCCGGCGAAAGGATTCGAACCCTCGACCCTCTGATTACAAGTCAGATGCTCTACCAACTGAGCTACACCGGCATATATATAGGTTTGATGTAATAAATAAAGATGGTGGAGGATGACGGGATCGAACCGCCGACCCCCTGCTTGTAAGGCAGGTGCTCTCCCAGCTGAGCTAATCCTCCA
>NZ_JADHZG010000011.1:0-2863 GCF_027161185.1 Exiguobacterium sp. KJ 601
AGGGCTTGTTCCCTGAAAACTGAGGATTCATCAACACAAACCATTAGACTAGATCAAAGCCTCGACCGATTAGTATCATTCAGCTCCACGTGTCGCCACGCTTCCACCCATGACCTATCTACCTCATCGTCTCTGAGGGGTCTTTCTTGATTGCTCAAAGGGAAATCTCATCTCGGAGGGGGCTTCATGCTTAGATGCTTTCAGCACTTATCCCGTCCGCACGTAGCTACCCAGCGGTGCTCCTGGCGGAACAACTGGTACACCAGCGGTGCGTCCATCCCGGTCCTCTCGTACTAAGGACAGCTCTCCTCAAATTTCCTGCGCCCACGACGGATAGGGACCGAACTGTCTCACGACGTTCTGAACCCAGCTCGCGTACCGCTTTAATGGGCGAACAGCCCAACCCTTGGGACCTACTCCAGCCCCAGGATGCGATGAGCCGACATCGAGGTGCCAAACCTCCCCGTCGATGTGGACTCTTGGGGGAGATCAGCCTGTTATCCCCAGGGTAGCTTTTATCCGTTGAGCGATGGCCCTTCCATGCGGAACCACCGGATCACTAAGCCCGACTTTCGTCCCTGCTCGACTTGTAGGTCTCGCAGTCAAGCTCCCTTCTGCCTTTGCACTCTTCGAATGATTTCCAACCATTCTGAGGGAACCTTTGGGCGCCTCCGTTACTGTTTAGGAGGCGACCGCCCCAGTCAAACTACCCGCCTGACACGGTCCTCCAGCCGGATCACGGCTGCGAGTTAGAGACTCTATACGCAAAGGGTGGTATCCCAAGGGTGTCTCCACCGAAGCTGGCGCTCCGGCTTCACAAACTCCCACCTATCCTGTACATCGCGTACAAAGCCTCAATATCAGGCTGTAGTAAAGCTCCATGGGGTCTTTCCGTCCTGTCGCGGGTAACCTGCATCTTCACAGGTACTATGATTTCACCGGGTCTCTCGTTGAGACAGTGCCCAAATCGTTACGCCTTTCGTGCGGGTCGGAACTTACCCGACAAGGAATTTCGCTACCTTAGGACCGTTATAGTTACGGCCGCCGTTTACTGGGGCTTCGGTTCAGTGCTTCTCTTGCGATGACACATCCCCTTAACCTTCCAGCACCGGGCAGGCGTCAGCCCCTATACTTCATCTTGCGATTTAGCAGAGACCTGTGTTTTTGCTAAACAGTCGTTTGGGCCTATTCACTGCGGCTTATGTTGCCATAAGCGTCCCTTCTCCCGAAGTTACGGGACCATTTTGCCGAGTTCCTTAACGAGAGTTATCCCGCGCGTCTTAGAATTCTCATCTCGCCTACCTGTGTCGGTTTGCGGTACTGGCGCCGACCTCCTCACTAGAGGCTTTTCTTGGCAGCGTGAAATCCGGTGCTTCGCCCTACGGGCTCCACGTCACAGCTCAACCTTGTATGCCGGGCGGATTTGCCAACCCGACGGCCTCGCTGCTTGTCCGTGCACTTCCAGTCGCACGGTCACCTTATCCTTCTGCGTCCCCCCATCGTTCAAACGGTGGTACGGCGGTACAGGAATATCGACCTGTTGTCCATCGCCTACGCCTTTCGGCCTCGGCTTAGGTCCAGACTAACCCTGAGCGGACGAGCCTTCCTCAGGAAACCTTAGGCTTTCGACGGAGGGGATTCTCACCCCTCTTTTCGCTACTCACACCGGCATTCTCACTTCCAAGCGCTCCACGGCTCCTCACGATACCGCTTCACTGCTGCTTGGAACGCTCTCCTACCATCCCTTACGGGATCCATAGCTTCGGTGGTATGTTTAGCCCCGTTACATTTTCGGCGCGGCGCCACTCGACTAGTGAGCTATTACGCACTCTTTGAATGGTGGCTGCTTCTAAGCCAACATCCTAGTTGTCTGTGCAGCGCCACATCCTTTTCCACTTAACATACACTTGGGGACCTTAGCTGATGGTCTGGGCTGTTTCCCTCTCGACTACGGATCTTATCACTCGCAGTCTGACTCCCGAGTACAAGTTGCTGGCATTCGGAGTTTGACTGAATTCGGTAACCCTGTGGGGGCCCCTAGTCCAATCAGTGCTCTACCTCCAGAACTCTTCACCTCGAGGCTAGCCCTAAAGCTATTTCGGAGAGAACCAGCTATCTCCAGGTTCGATTGGCATTTCACCGCTACCCACACCTCATCCCCGCACTTTTCAACGTGCGTGGGTTCGGACCTCCAGTCAGTGTTACCTGACCTTCATCCTGGACATGGGTAGATCACCTGGTTTCGGGTCTACGACGACGGACTGATGCGCCCTGTTCAGACTCGCTTTCGCTGCGGCTCCGCCTCATCGGCTTAACCTCGCCCGCCATCGTAACTCGCCGGTTCATTCTACAAAAGGCACGCCATCACCCGTGAACGGGCTCTGACTACTTGTAGGCATACGGTTTCAGGATCTCTTTCACTCCCCTTCCGGGGTGCTTTTCACCTTTCCCTCACGGTACTGGTTCACTATCGGTCACTAGGAAGTATTTAGCCTTGGGAGATGGTCCTCCCGGATTCCGACGGGGTTTCACGTGTCCCGCCGTACTCAGGATCCACTCTGGAGGGGATGGGGTTTCGGCTACAGGGCCGTCACCTTCTCTGGCCGACCTTTCCAGGTCGTTCACCTACCCTATCCCTTTGTAACTCCGTGTAGAGTGTCCTACAACCCCAGGAAGCATGCTTCCTGGTTTGGGCTGTTCCCGTTTCGCTCGCCGCTACTCAGGGAATCGAATTTTCTTTCTCTTCCTCCGGGTACTTAGATGTTTCAGTTCCCCGGGTATGCCTCACGCCACGCTATGTATTCACGTGGGTGTCCCGCCAGTCTCCCGGCGGTGGGTTCCCCCATTCGGAGATCTCTGGATC
>NZ_JADHZG010000012.1:0-1814 GCF_027161185.1 Exiguobacterium sp. KJ 601
ATCGACACCGTTTCGTCTGCATCCAGCTCTGGGTCGACAGAGAGGAAGACGGCCTGTTCCGGATGGTAGTAGCGTGCCATCAAGTAGTAAAGCGCTAAATCTTCATCATAATAGTATGATGCATAACGAATCGGTTGATTAGTCAACTTCGAATCGATGATATTCGTCGCAAGTGGTTTGCCCCATGTGTCATAGGTGTACTCGGCAACAACATTCCCATCCATATCCGTGATTGCTACAATATACCCACGATAGTTCCGTTGATAATTGTACCATGTCCCATTTGTTTTTAGACCGACAAGGATATGGTCTGCGTTATAGACGTACTCCCGGACCGGTTTCCCAGCCGTATCCGTCTCGGCCATCAGTCGGTTCGAGTCTCCTTCGTAATGGAAGCGAATCGTACCGCTCGGTCCCACCTTCTCGATGCGACGTCCTTGTTCATCGTAAATAAATTGCCATTTCTGCATGCCGTTAACTTCTTCAATCGAAGTCAGTTTCCCAAGACCGTCCCATGAATATTTCAGGCGTCCGTCAAGTGTCTTCTCTTCACTCAATAAATTCTGAACGTATTCGTAAAATTGGCAATAAAAATGTCCTATAAAATTTGGATTTTAAAAAATCTAAATTCTATAGGACACTGCAGTTTTAAATGACTAAACATATATTACAAACAACACTACTTTTTCCTTAGACAAAATATGATTTTTAATCTTTTCCAGAATACCAAGAGCTATAGAATACTAAAACTTCTCTTTCGGACATAGCATCATACCCATCTTGATAGTTTAGTTTTAAGTATGCAAGCCCAATCTCACTGTCAATCAAAGTTAATATAGCTTTCTCTGTAGGAACATAAGGTGTTACCCCATCCGGTTGAAGAGTGAAGTCTATTTCTGCAAGAATTTCATATAGCATATTTTCATCTATATTTGATGGCACTACGATAAATACATTGGTCAAGAATGCAAAAAAGAGATCTTCTTGAAGTTCGAGGAACTTGTTGCTAAGATCTTCCCCTTGGTAAATATATATATCCTGTTGACTACGTTTTTTTTCCCAACCTAATCTGATTAACTTCTTTTTAAGGTAAAGAACTTGAATCTTATTTAAGTTATTAGCCATTTCACCAAAATATATACAGGAGTAAACTATAAAATTCTTATCCGAGATAAAATACTCTAATTTATCTTCTTCAATTAAATACCTGTTTATTTTTTTTGCTAATTCAATGTTCAAAGTAGTAAAACAAAAAGAATTTTGACTTAATGAAAGAAGTTCAAAGTTCTCATTATCTTTAAGCGCAGGTTTATGACACTGATAAAATACATTCATAAATATCTCCCTTACTTATTCTTTCTTGGATCATGTTTACTTGGATAATAATAATGTCTACTTTCCGTCTTCTTTCCTTTCTTAATATAGACATTATAATGAGGACCTACTGGTTTTCCATTTTCCCCTTTTAAGTGCCCCCATCTATCATGTGCTAGTTTGTGACCTTTATGAGAACGTTTTGCGTTTCGAGACTGATTGCTTGAGAGGCGCGGATGTCTGGAACCTGCATTTAAAGTTTCGTTTAACTTAGTAAATGTACCGTGTTTGCCAATGCCGGCATCTCTTCTTGCTGCTCTTCTGGCCGCTTTTTTAGATGGAAACATTGCTTTTGCTTTTTTACTAAACTTAAGAATTTTACCAAACCCAATAGCACTGCTTGCGGCACTATAAGCAGTGTATCCCCATTTTTTCCAACCAGTATATCCACGAGATTTGGCTGTTTGATAACCAGTATAAGCACCATATCCAGCCTTAAC
>NZ_JADHZG010000014.1:0-1309 GCF_027161185.1 Exiguobacterium sp. KJ 601
GGATCAAACTCTCCAAAGAATTTGATATAGCTCTTAAATTGACGAAGCTTGCGCTTCATTCAAAAATTGTAAAACTTTTTTTGCCTCATCGTTCAGTTTTCAAAGACCAAAAAAATAAATGGTCGGGAAGACAGGATTCGAACCTGCGACCCCTTGGTCCCAAACCAAGTGCTCTACCAAGCTGAGCTACTTCCCGTTAAAATGGTGCACCCTGAGAGATTCGAACTCCCGGCCTTTAGATTCGTAGTCTAACGCTCTATCCAGCTGAGCTAAGGGTGCATATGGTGCGGTCGAGAGGACTTGAACCTCCACGGTGTTAACCACCACTAGGCCCTCAACCTAGCGCGTCTACCGATTCCGCCACGACCGCGTATTAAGATGGAGCGGAAGACGGGATTCGAACCCGCGACCCCGACCTTGGCAAGGTCGTATTCTACCACTGAACTACTTCCGCATAAGTATTTAGATCCGCATAAGTATTTAGAGATGCGGGTGAAGGGACTCGAACCCCCACGTCAAAGACACTAGATCCTAAGTCTAGCGCGTCTACCAATTCCGCCACACCCGCATGTGAAATTACGTATTGAATAAAAAATAATGAGAAATGGTGAGCCATGCAGGGCTCGAACCTGCGACCCTCTGATTAAAAGTCAGATGCTCTACCAACTGAGCTAATGGCTCATTAAATTTTAATGGGGCGGCTGAAGGGAATTGAACCCTCGAATGCCGGAATCACAATCCGGTGCGTTAACCACTTCGCCACAACCGCCATGAAAAAATGGTGCCGGCGAAAGGATTCGAACCCTCGACCCTCTGATTACAAGTCAGATGCTCTACCAACTGAGCTACACCGGCGTGTTATATGGTGGCTTTGGACGGAATCGAACCGCCGACACAAGGATTTTCAGTCCTTTGCTCTACCAACTGAGCTACAAAGCCATACGTATTAAATTAAAAATGGCGGTCTCGACGGGATTCGAACCCGCGATCTTCTGCGTGACAGGCAGACATGTTAACCCCTACACCACGAGACCGTTTTAAGTCATATCGACTTTACCTATTTTAAAGGTCATTCTATGTAAAGTCAATAACTTTTTTAAAAAAATAAAGCCTGGCAACGTCCTATCCTCACAGGGGGAGATCCCCCAACTACTTTCGGCGCTGAGACGCTTAACTTCCGTGTTCGGCATGGGAACGGGTGTGGCCGTCTCGCTATCGCCACCAGACTCTACAGGGCTTGTTCCCTGAAAACTGAGGATTCATCAACACAAACCATTAGACTAGATCAAAGCCTCGACCGATTAGTATC
>NZ_JADHZG010000015.1:0-785 GCF_027161185.1 Exiguobacterium sp. KJ 601
GGATCAAACTCTCCAAAGAATTTGATATAGCTCTTAAATTGACGAAGCTTGCGCTTCATTCAAAAATTGTAAAACTTATTTTTGCCTCATCGTTCAGTTTTCAAAGTTCGTCTGTAAAAAAATAAAATTGGTGGAGCCTAGCGGGATCGAACCGCTGACCTCCTGCGTGCAAGGCAGGCGCTCTCCCAGCTGAGCTAAGGCCCCAATATAAGTGATGATGGTCGGGAAGACAGGATTCGAACCTGCGACCCCTTGGTCCCAAACCAAGTGCTCTACCAAGCTGAGCTACTTCCCGTCTAAAAATGGTGCACCCTGAGAGATTCGAACTCCCGGCCTTTAGATTCGTAGTCTAACGCTCTATCCAGCTGAGCTAAGGGTGCGAGACGAATAATCATCATGGGAAAATATTAATGGTACCGAGGGCCGGACTTGAACCGGCACGAGGAAACCCTCGCAGGATTTTAAGTCCTGTGCGTCTACCAATTCCGCCACCCCGGCAAGGTATAATTTCTAGCGGTAGACTTTTTAAAAAGATCAAATGGTGCCGGCGAAAGGATTCGAACCCTCGACCCTCTGATTACAAGTCAGATGCTCTACCAACTGAGCTACACCGGCAGGTGTAAATGGTGGAGGATGACGGGATCGAACCGCCGACCCCCTGCTTGTAAGGCAGGTGCTCTCCCAGCTGAGCTAATCCTCCAATATGTAGCCTGGCAACGTCCTATCCTCACAGGGGGAGATCCCCCAACTACTTTCGGCGCTGAGACGCTTAACTTCCGTGTTCG
>NZ_JADHZG010000016.1:0-535 GCF_027161185.1 Exiguobacterium sp. KJ 601
ACGCCACGCTATGTATTCACGTGGGTGTCCCGCCAGTCTCCCGGCGGTGGGTTCCCCCATTCGGAGATCTCTGGATCGATGTGTACTTACCACTCCCCAGAGCATTTCGCTGTTCGTCGCGTCCTTCATCGGCTCCTAGTGCCAAGGCATCCACCGTACGCCCTTTCTACCTTGATCTAGCGTCTAAGACACACGGTCCATTGCGGACCATATGTGAAATTGGTTTTTGATGTCTTGATGAATCTTCAGTTTTCAAGGAACAAAAGTGGAGCCTAGCGGGATCGAACCGCTGACCTCCTGCGTGCAAGGCAGGCGCTCTCCCAGCTGAGCTAAGGCCCCGTATTAGAATTGTTCATAAAAATGGTGGGCCTAAGTGGACTCGAACCACCGACCTCACGCTTATCAGGCGTGCGCTCTAACCGGCTGAGCTATAGGCCCTCTTAGAGAGGTTTTGGTCTCTCAAAACTGAACGATGGGCAATGCCACATGGGCATTTTCCTTAGAAAGGAGGTGATCCAGCCGCACCTTCCGATAC
>NZ_JADHZG010000004.1:0-101855 GCF_027161185.1 Exiguobacterium sp. KJ 601
ATCGACACCGTTTCGTCTGCATCCAGCTCTGGGTCGACAGAGAGGAAGACGGCCTGTTCCGGATGGTAGTAGCGTGCAATCAAGTAGTAAAGCGCTAAATCTTCATCATAATAGTATGACGCATAACGAATCGGTTGATTAGTCAGCTTCGGATCGATGACATTCGTCGCGAGCGGCTTGCCCCACGTGTCATAGGTGTACTCGGCGGCAACTTTCCCATCCATATCCGTAATCGCTACAATATCCCCACGATAGTTCCGTTGATAATTGTACCATGTCCCGTTTGTTTTTAAACCGACAAGGATATGGTCTGCGTTATAGACATACTCCCGGATTGGTGTTCCAGCCGTATCTGTCTCCGCCATCAGTCGGTTCGAGTCTCCATCGTAATGGAAGCGAATCGTACCGTTCGGTCCCGTCTTCTGGATACGACGCCCTTGTTCGTCATAAACAAATTCCCAGTTCTTTGTCCCGTTAACTTCTTCAATCGAAGTCAGTTTCCCAAGACCGTCCCATGAATATTTCAGGCGTCCATCATTGATTCGGTTCCCGTCTGCATCATACGTAATGGCTTGCCCCTTGAACTTAGTCATTCGGTTGGTGTTATCGAACTCAGCTACAATTTGATTGTTGATGTGTGTACGATTTCCGCGGCTGTCATATGTGTAATTGATTGTTTGTCCGTCAAGTGTCTTCTCTTCAATCAATTGATTCATCGCATCGTATGAATAACTCGCTGTTTGTCCATCTTTCTTTAAACTTGACAGATTTCCATATTGATCGTAACTATAACGCTCAAATGTAATCTGTTTGTCACCAACAGAGGCAGACCATGCTGATACGGCACCAGTCTCATCGAATTCGACAAGCGACTCCCCGCCTTGTCCCGGCATGGTGATCTGCGTCGTCTTACCATCCTCATTATGGCGGAAAGCCCAATGTTGACTATCGACAGTTACCCCATGGTTTCGTTTGGCGACATCATATACAAAGTCGCGCTTCGTTCCTGCTAACGTGATCGAGAGTGGAAGCTCAGTTCCGACACCGTTCACATCCTCGTATCCCCATGTTTGGAGCACTCCATGGTAATCTGTGAGGTTCAATAGACGCCCAATCCCTGCTCCGGTGGCATCATACTCGTATTTTTTCTGTTTAGATGTGTCGTTCCCCATCTGAATAGAAGTGATTTCGCCAGAAGACGCATCATACCCGTACTTAAAGCGTGTTGTAGTGGCTTCTTTGAGTTCTGTGATCTTTCCTTCATCATCGTAGACATTAACCAAACGCTTTCCAGAAGGTAGAGTCGTTTCAGTTAAGTTTCCTGTGTGCGCTTCATATGAATACTGATACTGTTGTCCATTTGGACGTGTCACTGACGAAATGCGACCATTTGAGTATGCATATTTTGTTATCTTTCCTGGGTCTTTTACAATTAATTCCTTGTCTACTTCTTCTACTACTTTCCCAAACGCCTTTTGAGTGACTTCTCCTTTTTTATTGTAATCATACGCAATAATAGTGCCGTTTTCCGCTTTAGTCTCGATTAATCTCCCTAACAAATCGTACTTGTTCTGACGTGTACGATTTCCCTGTTCGACAGTCAATACGTTACCAAATGCATCAACAGAATTAGTCACTGGTAACTTACTTAGACCAGCATCTTTTAAAACATGGTTACCCTGCTTATCATACGTTACTTCGGAAACGACTCTTCCGACAGACGCACGGACTGCATCCACGATGATATTCGAGGTTGAACCATTTTGTAAGGTGACATCCACTTTTACAAGTTTTTTATTAGATTCTGACGTCAATTGAATTGTCTGACGTTGCCACGTAGAAGCATTCTCACCATCGCTATAGTTCAATGTGTTAAATGAAGCCGTTTTTTGGACGGTTGTGCCATCCTCATACGTTGCCACTACATTCAATGAATCTGTTTTTGACGCCTTTTGCGCCAAGGCACTCACGTAGAACGGCTTCGCTGTCGACTGGTTAACAAAAATAGTTTGTTTCGCCGTTCCACCAGGTTGAAGACTCAAGCCGCTCTCGCTCATATAACCTGTTGGGCTTGCTGTCGCTTTTACTAACTGCCATTTGTTTGTGCCATCAAACCCACCCTGCTCGACATGGTTAAAGGCAGAGGCAGAAACAGCATGTCCTTGTTTCGCCGTGTCCAACTGAACCTCATCGAACAAAGTTGATCCACTTTCTGAAGTTACATTAACTCGAACTTTCACAGCTCCATCGGGTGCGGTGAACTCCACGAAGCGTCTTGTCCATTCGTTAAGGTTACCCATCGGGCGAATCACATATGAACCTACCGATACATTAGAGCTGTTTAGTAGCGTTAACGTGACGCTCCCCTTAGCTGTTCCTATCGTCTTCATATCGATACCCAAGTTGTAAGGATGGCCCGCTTTAACGTTCACTTCACGTGAGTAGGTCGCACTATTGAGTTGCAGTGCTTTTCCATTTCGTCCACCTGTTACAAGGGAACCAGGAGTGACGGATTCTGATGCTTCAAATCCACCATTTGGATATAGGTTTACACCAGGTGTTAATCCAACACCTTCGCGAACAACATTCCCCCGAAAATCATACTCAGAGAACCCGATTCGTTCTTCCGGCTCCTCATGACTGACGATTTCTTCACGGTCTTCATTCAACGCGATTTCTTCTGCCAAACCGAATTCATCTTCAATACGGAGGATGTCGTCTCCGTTTTCAGCATATTCATATGTTGTGATAGAAGTCGCATCTTGCTCGACCAAGACGTTTCCATCTAGCTCTGTTGTCTTGTCGACATCTGCCGTTTCGCGTTTATCATATTCAGTTGATTCGACTGAGCCATCCGGGTTTGTGACCTTAGTGATCCGGTGGTCTTCCCAGGTATAGTTTGTTGTCTTGTTAGCTGATGTCTCTTTTGTCAGGTGACCGTATTTGCTGAATGTATAGACTAGAGATTCTTCAACGTCATTCCCTGCGTTATCAACAGTCGTCACTTGATAAACCTTGTCGTCTGATCCTTCTGCCGAAATATTTTTATAGGCTGTCCGTGTTCCGTCAACCTCGGTCACAACGGATGGGGTGAGCCCATCAAAATCTCCAAGGATTTCGTTTGAACTACCTGTAGCATGGCCTGGCAATACCAATCGATTGATGACAGAAGGGAAGGCAGGTCGGACTGCCACTTCGCCCGTCTCTTCGACTGTAGAGACGCTTTCCGCGTATTCATACTCGTAGACTTCGATCGAGGACTCACCTTTGAAACTCTCTACTTTCACAAGTCGATCCCAAGCATCATACGAATAGCGGTATGTCCGTGATTCTAATTTCTCATCTGAAGAAGCTGAGGCGGTCATCTCGCTGACCCAACCTTTATCGTTGTATGTGAACACTAAACGATTTGGTGATGTAGTACCGTCATCACTTGCTGCGTAGACCGCTTTCAAGCGATTCGTCCCATTTACTTCTTCATATTCGAAACGTACTTTATTTTTCTTACCTGCCTCTTTCGCATCATATTCCATCGCGATGAGTTGACCAGCTTCATTATAAATTTCCCGTTCTCCGTCACTAGACTGGATCACATATTCTTTTTTGACGGTATCAATCAAAAATTCATAGTCTACACCGGTAGGCGGCAATAGCTTTTCTACCATTTGACCGTTCTCTTCAACCTGAGTACGAAGGAAGAGGTGCCCACTGCCGTCTGCATCTACATAGCGAACGACTCTTGGATTAGCCTCTTGAGGAATTTCAAGGCGACGCTCTAAGCCACTGTGCCACCCGAGCCCAAACATACCTAGCCGCACGGCTTGAGAATTGAAGTACCGTTCCGCTACTACTGTTGGGCCTCTACCTGGTAGCACGTCATCGGCTTCTTCAAGAAATTGATTATCTTTTAATACGTTAAATGCACCAATAGACGTATCGAGCATTGGATAAAATTCTTCTGTTCCTAAATCCGGCTCATCAACTGAAACAATAGTTGGAGTCGTAGGGAGTGTGCGAAGTAAATTTCCTTCTGAAACAAAGTTAGACGCCAATAATACATTTTCTTTTAAAGCGCGTCGATGTGCGGTGACACGAATCCAATAGTTTGTTTTATCACCGTACTTCCCACCAGACAATCGATAGTTTGGACTCGGATCGACCGGTAACTCGCCGCCTTTTCCAACTACCCCATCAATGTTTAACTTATATGACTGATTTTCCAACGGCCAAAGTTTTTTGTTCCGAGAATGCCATGATGTCACATCGTTCGGCAACGTCTCTACCAAATCGTATTCTTTTCCATTGTAGAGATAAACATTATATCCGGCAGCACCAGGCACAGACTGCCAGTTAGCAAACAAGAATCCAGTGTTATTTTTACGATTATCTGAATATCCGACCGCTTCGGAAGTTACGCGTGGTGCGGGGACATTCATCGTACGTACTGTGGACCCTGCACTTTGACCCTTACTCGATTTTGCATAAACTCTAAAATAATAGTGAAGGACGTTAGGGTAAGTGCTGTGATCAGGATTATTCTTTCTATAAAGCGGACGCGGATCACCAGGGAAATCTTGTCCATCGCCCTTTCTGAATGCAGTCCGTGTGTTTACCGGCATAGCATTGATTTGTTGAGGTGTCGGGAACAAACGTTTACCGTTAGGACTCCAACTCGCCTCTTTCACGTTATCAATCAACTCATAAGCGAATCCGTTAAATGCGTATACGTCATAGCTTGTCGCATGTTCTGACTCGTCCCACTCCAGGACAAACTGAGCCTTGTCGTCAGCCGTTGTATCTCCCATGGTTAGTGAAAGACCTGTCGGCACATCTGGGATCAGCTCCTGAAGGGAGCGCTTAGCCACTGAAGAGGCGGACCCGCTCCCCAGTTTATAATCTGCGATGACTCGGAACTGATAGGAGAGTGTGTTCGTCGTTGTGCCACTGCTTGCATTGAAGAAACCTGACGGATCGACCAAAAGATCTTGTCCATCCCCGTTACGGAACTTTGTCCCACCGGTCGAGGCTTCTTTTGTCCCGTACTGACTCGTCTTCGGGAAGATTCCCTTATCTTTCGTCGTATAGGCTCGCGAGGCACCTGAATAAATCGTCTGCCATCCTTTCCCATCAAACATCTGGAGGCGATACCCGGTCGCACCGGCCATCGCGGGCCAATTGATATTGATATATCCGGTCGATGACGACGGCGTAGTCAAGAACCCTTCGGTTGTAATCGATGCCATCTTGGGATAGCTGTATGTGACATTTAATTTCGTACGATTTTTATTATTCTCAGACGCACTGATTTGTTTCCAATGAGTCGTCGTATTTCCGTTCGTGTGTAACTTGAATCCATAGTCGGTCCGGTTGCCCGCAGCAATTTGAGATACGAAGGTAGTCACATCAAAGTTTGCCCACTGATTGCGCGCCACATTTGTGGAGAGTAGGTTGGTTGAGGAGGGTCTCGTATTCCAAGTCACACCCGTCTCGGACCAGTTCGCATTCACCCGGTCTAACCAGAGCCCATTTTTTTGAGTGGCATAGTAGCTCCATGTCACATAAGTACTCATCTCAGCGCCACTAATGACCGCCCCTCTCAGGTCACTTAGTGCCGGGAATTTGATCAATCCATAGTTCGTACCCGTCGTGGCATCAAAGTATCCAATCCATAAGACGTATTCCCCTCGGGAAGAACTCCAGAACTTGTTCATGTTCGAGGTAGGATTTTTACTTGATACGAACGTGTCGAGGGTCGCATCACGGGCTAGTGTCGGATCGACATAAATCGGATAGACACGAGACGGATCTTGCAGCCATTCTTGGCTTGGGACGACCTTCAGTTCATATGTGTCTTCACCTGTGGAGACAAGTTCATATTTGATATCAAGCGAGCGCGATGGGAGGCCAGATTTTTCATCTACCGCACTGTCCTGCATCTCAGGCACCGGCATCGTCAACACTAACTGTCCGTCATTGAAGAATGAGACTTGGTTGTTGTCTAGTTGCGGATCCAGTTTCGTTTTAAACTCGTAGACGATATCTTGTGGTAAGGAAGACACATCATGAAGGATGACATCTTCTTTTACTTCATCGCTCAATGTCACATGACGAATGTCTACGCCGGGGAAGACATCACGATGCCAGACTTGATTCCCTTGGACAGTCGTCGCCGTGTCTTTTGGTGTCAAGAATCCATCCTTAAAGGTGATTCCCTTTAATGTGAACATGACCTCTGCATCCTTGTCGCCGACCTGAAGGAACGGGGAATCGCTAGATAATATTTTTTCAAAGCTCACCGGGAGACTCGTAGCCTTTGGAGAAAAAGAATCTTCTTTTAACTCCAACGTCGAATCAATTGGCAATACCTGACCTTCGTTCGTCTTGACTTTGATATCGTCGTCAAACGCGGTCAATTCATAACTACCAGTCTCCTTTCCTTCGGTGACAATCATATGGTCCCCGGTTATATCTTCAACGGGTAAATAATCCGTTTCAGATTCTGGTGCGTCCAGTTCTGTTTGTTCATCATTATCTGAGGACGAAGAAGTCGTACCTTCTGCCTTGACGACACCTTCTCCCATCGGAAACGATGAAAGAATCAATGTCAAGACGAGGATCCATGAAAGACCCTTATTCATTAACTTATACATACATAACCCCCATTTTTTTCTTTTAATGTATTCAAACAATCATTTCATAAGTTCTATACTAACCAATTTTAGAAAATGAGGGAACTGAAAATTGTATTTTTCATCATTTTTTTATAATCAAAATGAAATATTGTAATATTTATGAAATATAATTATCTCAATTATATAAATATGAAAAGACGCATCCCTAAAACTCAGAATGCGTCCTTTGATGTTAAATTTAATCAAATAATAGATTTTTATCGTTCACATGCAAAATTGTCTTTATCACGATCCATTTTGCTTTGATAAGCAGGGTGATTGACATCGACACCGTTTGGATAAACCTCTCGAAGAGCTGTACAATTCTCGAAGAACTCTGTCTGTGTCGCCGTAGCTGCTTCTGCTTCTGCTTCTGCTTGTGCCTTCGCTTCCGCCTCTGCCTGTGCCTTCGCTTCCGCTTCTGCTTGCGCCTTTGCTTCTGCTTCTGCTTGTGCTTGTGCTTGTGCCTTCGCTTCCGCCTCTGCCTGTGCCTTCGCTTCCGCTTCTGCTTGTGCCTTCGCTTCCGCCTCTGCCTGTGCCTTCGCTTCCGCCTCTGCCTGTGCCTTCGCTTCCGCTTCTGCTTGCGCCTTTGCTTCTTCTTGTTCTTTATTATCTTTCGTGCCTTCTGAAATATCTGCTACAGCAACAATATCCTGGGTATCTTCTGTCAATTCATTTGATGGCGTGTCCTCTATACCAATGCAACTGACTAGCAAGATCATCATCATGAATAAAGCGACGAATGAATAAAAGATAGAGGAAACTGTCGCTTTTAACATCGACCCGCTTCGAAAACCATAAATTTTTTGATACCACGGTGTCGAGAACAAAAGTATACGCCGTTTATCCTCGATCAATCTGACAATATTTTTCCCATCCGACGAAATATTTTCTACCGACAAATAGGCTTCTTCATTATGTAGATAGTGTCGCTCACCCTGTTTTTGATTGGCATAAAGTGTTTGTGGAAGTTCGCTCCATCTTTTTTTATCGATTTCGATGATCTTCCCTTGAAGGGCTTTGACAAATAAAATACCGTCTCGAGGAGACGCGACTAAAAAGATATCGGTCATCTTGGCCCACGACCCTTTGGCCACATATGTTTTAGGATATTTCCTCTTTAGTAAAGTGATAATTTTTGTGTGTTGTTTCGAATCTTTCGACATGTCTCTTCCTCCTGGCCCACTCTGTCAAGTGAGTTCATTGATTGATTCCTGTAATATATCTTGCGTTTGAAGCTGATTTTACAAATTGAACAAGGTATATTGATCCAGATGTGACTGTGTCTTGTATCTAGATTGCTGAGCCTTGTTCATTTTAGTTACGATTGCCGCACGTTGTTGCGAAATTTGAACCTCGTGACACGTCGCATCTAACTTTGCCTTTAAATCAAAAGATAGTTTGTCCTGACTAGAAAATCGAGAAGCGAGGACCTCTCGAAGTGCGTTTGGGTATTCGGTGTATACAATCAAACTGCATGGTCTTTTCAAGTTTTTCAGTACGTTGATCATCGCATACAAAACGAGTCGCTCTTGGTTAGCTAAAGGAAATCCGGTCGATTTGACATGAATCATCTTTTCAGTTTTCAAGTCACGAAGCCAATATTCGAAACACCCTTCTTTTAAGATGCTTTTTGGACGCGTATCTTGAGCTCCCTGAATGATTAACTCAATCTTTTGTAAGTGCACGCTTGACGGCAAGTTCCGCCTTTTATCTGGTTGATGATTAGCTGTATCTTGATGCTTTAGTTGATTTTCTTGTGACTTCGCACGAGGACGGACAGGCTGAGTTTGGAATTCAAAACTCGTCTGCTGTGCGGAATCTATGGAGGGAATTCGTTGATAATCGATACCTTTCATATAATGTTCGGCCTCGATTTGTGTATGAAAACCTTTAAACTCTGCTTTTGAATAACCTTGGATGTATGTTTTCACAATCTCCCAGTCTTGATCGAATACCCCGATCTTGTGACCTTTGCGAATGGCATAGAGTTTCTTTCTTTTGGCCATCGGACTGTCCCTTTCTCCTCATTCGAATCAAATGATTTATTATTTCATGCATTATGTAATTAACTTTTAAACTTCTTATAAGTCTTCTCTCATTGAACGTTCTTGATATCCTAAAAACATCATAGTGTAAATTTTAAACCTAAATCATCCAATTTACCTATATTAAAAACCTTTATTTGCTAATATAAAGCTATTTTCCCGATTCATTTCATCGTATTTTATTTTCATCAAAGAAATATAAGCCATTTTATCATTTACTTTGCTCTTCATTGTTTGCTATATCATGGCTGGTTCATTACGTTGTGAATCTCAGGATAGGAAGCCTAGCCGGCAATCTGGTAGTGTTTTTTATCTTCATCGTCTTCTAGAATGAAAGCCTTATCCCTCACTAGATTTCGACGTCGAAATGTTTACACCCAATATAACTTTCGGTCAATCTCTACTCATATCTCATTTTGAAGCTGGAGATAGTAATTTAAGGGTGTAGTAAAAATCAAATTTGTATACAGAGCGAAAATCATATGGTGCATATTTTGTAATCAGACGATATCAAAGCTATGGCCCTTCTTACTTGAGACGATGGAACGAATCCAGAATCTAAAATCTCAGGTCAAGAGATTGAGCCTTTGAGCCCAAAGTTACCAAGTAACTTTTCATCCATCACGTATCAATCCTCCCGTCTTTCTTTAGAGTAGTTCTTTGAAAAAATTCAGTCCTCTCTCTTAAATCGATGTACAAGAATATGACGTATACATGCATGTATACATCATATTCTTGGAAATCTCAAAAGATCATTCCGCTGCCTGATATGTCTTCAGTAATTGTGAATTCAAACAGAGGGTCACGAACTCCAACGACTCCCTATCCTTCACGGCACATAGGACGTCGAGGTTCACGAGCTCAAGGTCGTCCTGTCCTGTCCCGAGATACTCCGGGAGATGTTTGGCCAAAACCTCTCTCACTTCATCAATCGCCTGTTGATTTAACTGTGGTTTCATATCCTTCATCTTCTCCGGTTGATACCTTTACGATAACGGGAAAACGAACGCATTTCACATCGCCTTGTTTCAAACAACGCCTAGGCTTGTTTGAAACAAGCCCAGGGCTTACGTGTCAAAATTGAGAAAAAACATGAAACAAGGACCTTTTACCAGAGAAAAAAACTTACGGTCGTTCTTCTTTAAAATCAGAGTTCCGCCAACCAAACCAGTCGTTTGCCAAATCATGTACCTCAACTCCTATCAATAGAAGCACGATTTGTCCTGATTTAAAAAGATAACAAAGTGACTTTCTTCGTCAATGAAAATCAAAAAAATCCGCCACTTTGAAAGTGACGGATTTCTTTGCACGCCTTATCATTAAGTAATCCATACGACCATTGTAGACCCTAAAATTCAAAAATCAGTTTTTGCTCAACTTCGTAAGCGCATCACCATTTCGTTCTACCACACGTTCGAAAACCTCTTTCGTGCGTTCACGTCTCTCTTCTTGTGTCATATGTTTTACATCTTTCTGACGCGAAGACTTATTTTTAGTTTTGTCCTCACTCGATTTCACTTCGTCTCACTCCCATTTCGCATATCTCTTTTTGCCAGCCTTGTAAGGGCCTCGCCGTTACGTTCAACAAGTCGACTAAAGATAAGATTTCTATAATCAGCCCGTTGCCCGTTCTCCAGGGTTCGGATTTTTCACTTTTTTACCTGAAGGTTCCATTCATTTCTCCCTCCCAAATATAAGTCGTTTTAAATACCGGATTGTATAATGAGCGCAACTTTAGAATACTAAAAGACTCTTCTCACATATGCTGACCTAAAGACTGCGTCTAGAAACTCAGTTGATAAATTATTTTACGCTTGGAGACCCATTACCTGTCAACAACCTAACGCCGAGGATACGGGCTGTCAGATAAGTAATCAATGCATCTTCCACACTGAACAAACGATCTTTTGATTCATCTTGGTTGACCTCATGTTTTGACATATTATAAAGGCGTACGAATGCCATTAGGCTCTGAACTGTTTGTTGATCCACGGTTTTCAGTGAAGCAATTTTGTGGACAGATTTTCCTAATGTAGAATTATAATGTCGAATCGACCCGAGCGGCTGTACCTGCTTCAAGTATCGACGAGTGACAGCTTCGAGGTGCATCCCTGCATATTGAACGATATAACGACTTCCGTATGATACATCCCTTTCTAACTCACACGCTGCGTATTGTAGCGGTCTGAACAGAGACCGCCTCTCTCCCCCTGGAAACGGGTTTTGAACAGGATTTTTCGGGAGGCAATACCCTCCAATCCCTCCAATCTCCTCGTCCACTCTCCAAAGGCGTGTCAACGCTTCTTTTTGCATGTCCTGGTACATATCGGACATGAACTCATCAACAGCAAATCTTTGATTGTGATTTAATAGGTTTTTATATAGCCATAATGTATCTGATAATGCATGCTTCATCTCGCTTCTCCGATTCCTCTAATTTTTCTTGCGTGTCTCACGTTTTGATTCTCAAATCATTTCATTGAACTCACCTCATCCTGAATCAAAACCATAAGTAAACGTTATCGTTTCAACTCCTGCCCTTCTCTTCTGTCGCTCCTGGAAATATAATCTTAGCTTAAATCTTCAATCCGGGTCACCGAACAAACCGACATCAGCCCCCCAGTTACCCCCCCTCGACGAGTCTGTTTGGTGAGGCGTAGTAGGTTTAGTCAATATAATCACTTACTTGAGGGTGTGTTGGAACGAACAGTTCAGGATGACGAACGTGACCATCCGTCACTTCATATTGCTCGTCCCATGGTCTGAATATTTGTCCGGCCTCCATTTATCTGATGTCTCAACCGAAAAGAAAAGCATCGACCAAGTAAATGCTCCTTAGAATTTATGAGAGGCGCAGTCCTTGAGACATCGTTCCTCGACTAACTGCTCGATTATCCTTATGCTCGAGCGCCTCTTTACTGAACCTACAACCTTTTTTACGTGATTCGAGTGGTTCGGCCTAAATCACGCCTTTTATTGTCCATTTGCGGGCTGTTTCTTTACGGTTTGTGAGCTGGTTCTTAGGTAGGGTTTCAAGTGCCTCGTCAACCGTATATATGATAGACCCACCTTTAACACAATGATGATTTTTTCAAATAACACCATTAACATTGTATTAAAGTGCGCTCATTCTTTAATCTATTTTCGAGTCGACCACAATCCACTGAATGGTAGTCCTTTTGATAAACTTTATTCTTAAATAATATAGGAAAAAAGGTAAATTGTTTAACAAGTACATTATAATATTACCAGATGATTTACTGTTTTTTACTAATCCTATTTTATGCATATAAGATTTTGATTTCATTCATAAAATAGCCAAAATCGTAATTTCATCGCAAAAATAAAATCACATTTATTAAGGAGCTGATTTAAGCATGCCATTCAAGGAAAATATCGCCTTTATGAAAGCACTATATGATCAAATGAAAAATAAAGGGAAACATTCGAATATCCACTCTCTCGATGAAGAAGTACGCGGTCTATCACTTAGATACCCTGGAAAATTAAAGGGGAACAAGAAAGGGGACTATTGTCTCTACCTGAATGATTACACCCCCACACATGCCGACATTGTCAGCGCTATCCATCATTATTGTCAGCTTCACGGGGGGGATGCTGCGAAGAACATGAATGATTTTATCGCTGACATCGCGGAGAACGGTCTCTCTGGAATCGTAGCCCTCGATGCTCCTTTCTCTATCGGGGAACGTAAATTTGAAGGACACGAGACTAGAGTCCTTTTGTATTGGCTCGTATTACAAGAAGATATCAATTATCCAGAACCATACCAAATGGGCGTACGGATGCCGTTGACCCGTTACACAGAGGCAATCATATCGGCAACTGAACCTGACCTCTTAAACGTAGAAACGGTAATCAATAATACGAATGAAAGATCCAAACCTCCAAAACCCCGGTTTGAACATGAGAAGCTACCGATGTATTTTGAAAGAACATTCCATGCAATCGAAAGTATCCCTAGAGAAAAAAACTGACAATTGAAAAAGTCACTAAAGAAAATCAGACCATAGGAGAGTCTTTGGTGACTTTGAATTCATGAACATTTAAACAATTCGGCCGTCCACCTTAAAATCTATACATTAAGTATTTGATATTTTTTATGTTTTTAGGAGAGAATTATAATGCGATTAATTTACCTTTTAGAAAAAAATAGTCATAATAACGCAATTAAAGAATTCACCTTTCATAATCTTGCACAAATAAGATATGACCAGACAGAGCATTCCATTTCAATAACCGATGTCAATGAGGATATTCAAGAAATAGAACATTATCTGTGGAATGAGAATGACAACATTTCCGGACTTAGTGCTATAGTTGGTGACAACGGATCTGGGAAGACCACATTGTTGAAAAGAATTGCGGACTTCTTAAACTATGAGAAGCATCCATCAATTGCACAAGAGTTGATTGGGGTGTTCTATGACAAGAAAAAAAAGTGTTTTTATTGTTACTCAACACCGACAGTTCAAAATGATGAACAAAAACTTCGTATCAACGTTTCTTCTCCATCTTATACAGGAAGGCGATTATCCAGAGATAAGTTTGAAAATATCTATTCCGAGAAGTCTATAATTTATCTCACAAACTCATTGAACAAACTCGACTTTGAACAACCCTCTTATACCCCGGTTTTCAATGCTTCGTTAGGAGCACTTGTTAGAAAGTCGAACGATAGCATCCGGGAAGGTATCGAGAGGCACCCTTTGGTGAGACACTTCGAAGAGGAAACACTTAGACAACTTCAACTCGTCTACCCGACCAACAAGCTGAATGAGCCTTTTCCTGTTCCTTTTCCAATGCCCACCTCTCTGTTCGTCGAATTGATTCGTCAAAATGATTTCAAAGAGACACTTGTACATAAACTGAAATCCATAGCGCCTTCCAATGAAAAGAAGTCAGATGAGCTAAAAGCAATCTTTGAGATGGTAAACAATTCTATAGCAAATCCTGAACCTAATACAGGACATATCGGTTTACGATTCTATTATGATTTGAGCGCTCGTATTGTCTTGAATTTTTTATTTGAAGTCATCTCAGACAACAAATCCTTTCACACTATTAACAGCGATGAACGTTTCGTACTTTTGAACATCTCGGATGGTATTCAAAGACAGCGAACTTTAGAAATGAATCCTTCTCAATGGATTCATTCAATCATACAAACCCTTTCAAAATCACAACTTTTTTACGACCTCGCGTTGGATGACATTAAAAAGATTGGTGACAGGTATATTAAAAGTCTCGAATACATGAAAAGATTTTTAGGAATAGAAGAACTTCATGAGGAAAAAAATAAAAATGATTCAAAGATAATTTTGGTGAATGATGACACCTATGAAATACATCTTTCTGCCTACAGCGAAGATGCGCTCTCCAAATTCGTCATGCACTATACCGAGACCGCCTCAAGCCGTTATCTAACTTTCTCATGGGGGCTCAGCACCGGGGAGAATAACTTTTTAAATTTGTTCTCACTCTTATGGGAGGCGTCACTCGAGCAAAATTCTTTCCCTAAGAGACACGCTTGGGATGAGCAAAAAAATATATGTGTCCTGATTGATGAGGCAGAAATCTCATTCCATCCCAGATGGCAGGTCGATTATATCCATTCCTTGACTAGGTTTGCTTCAAAAATTTTTAAGGATGGAAACATTACATTTATTCTGGCCACCCATTCGCCTATACTCTTATCTGATGTCCCAGATTACAATGTCGTATATCTTAAAAAAAACAATAATGTCTCGCATGAACGTAATGAGAGAACCTTCGGACAAAACATCTATAATTTATTCAAAGATTCGTTCTTTCTTGACCAAGTACAAGGACAAGTACAAGGAAATTTTTCGATGACCATCTTTAAAAGGATTGAAGCACAGTTGATAGAGGCGGAAACGAATCAAATATCCCAGCATCTTTTCAATGGAATAAGTGATTCGAAATATGCTCTCGACCATGGTGAGCGTAACTCGAAAGTATCTCTCGAGATTCTAAATACCATCATTACAATCGTAGGTGAAGATATTTTGCGAAATGCCTACGGTCAAAGGATAGGTAGGATCAGACGTAGTTTACAGTCACCCAATGTCAGAAAGTCATATGATTTATTTTCAAATATGAGCAATGATGAACGACAAGAGTTTATTAAGCTCATCTTAAAATCCACTGAAAGAGATGTTGACTAATCATGTTACAACTTAACTATGAACGCGATATTGAAACATCCCACTCACGTTTTTTTAAGAATGAGGTCCTATCTTCACTGCTGACTCTAAAGACAGACCCATACGTGTTCACTGATTCAGAAATTGCAGAGCTCCTAGTTGATTTATCGTATAACCGTGACGTAGTGAGATTCAAAAAGAAATTTCAAAAGCAACAAACGTTCTTGTATGGCTATATCAAGAACAACCATGAGATTTTCTCGGAAGGAAGGCTTGACCAGCTGAAAAAATTAGACGAGCAAATACGTAAAAACTTCCCTTTGATTGTCGCCATCGTCCAAAATACGAGTCCAAAAAAGTATAAGGGTTTCAAGAAATATTTTTCTTCGCTTTTTTGTTATGAAAAATTTAAAATGAAATCGCTCTATCAATATTTTTTCAAAAAATCGAAATCAATTCTGGGTGCAAAAAGATTCTCACCTAAGGTTCGAAAACAAATGATTGAACAATTAATCATTTGCCTCCCGCATATGAAAACGCAGATTAAAGCAGATCTCGAAAAATCTTCGACCGTCACTGCTAAAAGTTTCGAGAAAGCTTTCAAGTCGCTACCATATTTGCATCTTACATTAAGTAACTTTAGAAATTTTGATGTTTTCTCCGATGATTGGAATGATTATCTGCTCATTTTAAATGGCAACATCAAAGTATGTCCTTACTGCAACCGTCAATACATCTCGCCTTTTTATTCAGATAACGGTAAGGTGAGAGCTGACTTCGATCATTTTTTACCAAAAAGCATTTACCCATATTTTTCAATTTCTTTATATAACATTGTTCCTTCATGCAAACAGTGTAACCAGTCACTAAAAAGGGCAAAGGACTTTTCATTCGAAAGCATTAATCCTTTCGAACGTAGTTTTAATGATTTCTTTCGTTTCATAGCCATGCCTAATGCGGATTCGAGCAAAATCTGTATCGAACTGGATATAGTGGATGAAAAGATTTCCGAACATATCGACGTATTCAAAATAGAACCCCTATATAATTACCATAGAAATCACGCAGAGGAACTGATTGAAAAAAGAAGGGTCTATAATGAACACTGTCTCAAAAATCTCTATGAAAATCATTTCAAGGGTAAAGATAAATCGATAAACAGTGTAGAAGATTTAAAAAAGTCGATTCTAGGATTCAATCTCGAACTTCATACCTTGAACGACGAGCCTTTGTCTAAGTTCAAGCGAGACTTGGCCATACAACTAGGATTTTTGGAAGAAAAAGACTCGAGATATCGTCCCTTGCCCCAGAACCTAATAGACGAGCTTGAGAGACTTGTAAACTAAATTGAGTTCAAAAAACCTAAGCTGCTGAAGACTATGTCTATGACAATCTTTTTTCATCAATACTTGACTTAAAATGATTTTTTCGCTATAGCATCACTATTGATATGTCAAAGTGTGTGATACACTTACCAGTTCTAAAAAAAGAACGGGGTAATGGTGAGAAAGCAGGTAAAAAAGAAGTCGCAGAACCGAGCGGAGATGTCTCAAACGTCTACACGAGCGGAAACGGTCAGGGGGCGAAAGACGCCGGCTTCACGATGCCCATCATGGGCGATTATCGGCTCTATCCTTATATGCGTGATACCGACAACGACGCGATGGTCGGGGAGTGACTATATACATATATACAAAACAAGACTTGACCTCGTTCTTACACGGGTCAAGTCTTGTTTTGTGTCAGGTATATGTAAGGACATTGGAACCTCCTCTTGTCCGGTGTATGGACAGGAGTCTTTACGTCTACATGGCGACACCATCTTCAAGATGACGCTCACCACATGAGGAAACGTTTTTTGTATCGAACCTCATTTGTTCGCACGAACCGTTGACTGTGTAAGAAGAACAAAACGGTCATCAGGGTGCAGGGAGTCTGTCTTCTCAACAAGTGGAGCAAGTCCTTATGTATGGGAACGTCTTCTCTGAAATTCATTGTAAACCGCATCGTCCGCTCGATGACCGATAGTATCCAGGACCATCAAAGTGGTGCCGTCGACTTTCTTCGGTAGATAGATGATCCGGATGCCGGCACGAAGTATTTTGATATAGACATAGTCTGAATACCTGCCATGCATAGGGTTTGCAGTCCCATCCGGCGGCGCAAAGATGCCCTGACGGATCTGACGCTCGATATAACCGGCAATCTCTTTATGGCGCCGCTCACGATAGAAATGATTGAGGTCACCTTCTGATAAAGAGGTGACCTCGATCGTTATATCATAATGAACTTTCATCTGCTCGAAAAACGTGAACCAGAACTTCTGTGCCTTGACAATCATCGAGGGTCACCCTCCTCCTTCTGAAGGGCAAGCGGTATATAGACATCGTCTTCATCGAGATCGACACCAGGGACGTCCTTTAACGCGTGAGATTGGAGTCCCAGCTCTTGACGACGTTCGAACTCATGGAAGACGGACGCATCGATAAATCTGTTAAATCGTTCCTCAAGGGCCATCAACCGTTCTGCGTTCGCGACAGACATGAGGACAATCTCTTCCTCTTCTCGAGGACTTCTCACCACAAAGACTTGTGAAGGATCGTTCTGGATCGCAACTTTCACGCGGGTGAATCCATCCTTACGCTTCAGGTCTGTAGGGGTAAGCGTATTGCGATGTTCGATAATCATTGAATTTTCCTCCTTTTAAAACGTCACTTAAAGCGTCACTTTTTGTGCACCTTAATTTTAACATGATTAATCAGGTCTAGCAAAGAGGACCTCCTGAGAACGACAAGCAATCCCCATCCCGTATTTTTAGCAACCACGGCTCCCATAAATGTCAGCCAGCCGTAATAGATGCCACAGACTACCACCACCCCTGGATCTTTTTTTGCGTGCAGGTAGACCGATACCTAGCCTAGAAAGCAAGGCGAAATTTCCCGTCATCGAACCTGATGACCTTTTTGACGCAATGTTCCTTCTAGACGACAGACATTCACTCGGGATGCTCCATCGGTCCGGAGGACAACGCCCAGGCGAGCACGCATCTTCAGCAAGCAACACTCTCCCCCCTCTCCCATCACGTCTCATCCCCTAACGGACCGTTATCCGCGTAAAAATCTCATTCAGTCCTCGTCCATGAACCGACTTATAAAAATAATAGCGTATACATACCATGTATACGCCACAGGTCTAGGGATTTCTGAAACTCATTCCACAACTCTGAAGTGTGAATTTAAGAGACATCATGTATCAATTTATATCGCTCATTTTAAATTTTAAAAAAAAACAGTCAGCTTAAATCAAGACGACCGAAGAAAACACCTCGGATATACTCTGCGAACCATTACAATCGTAAAAAGGTAAATGAACGTTGAACCCCCTCAATTGATTGGGGAATCCTATGTGTACCGTCAGATACTATTTTTCATATCAGTCAGTTCCACACACGACAAGTCTATGACAGAAGTTTCATTAGATAGGGAATTGCGGCGTTTCGAGTCACCAATTGCGAGAATAGAGCTATCTGTTATATGGCTCAGTCGTCAGTGTTTTGATATATCAAGACGTTGCCTCATCGATATTTCGAGTTCAACCATGATTTGATCTAATCAATGCTCTTCAAATCCCTTATAACAACGTACTAATAGCACCTCAAATACGTGTGCTTGGACGCGACATCCATTTGAAACCAAGAGTCCCCTTGATCGTGTCATTACAGAAATTACTGGTATACTGAAGTCAAAAGATTGTGTTGACGATACTGTGTTCATCGTGAAGCTAGGGCATCATTTATTCATTCGATTCTATAAACTGACAAAAGTGAAATTTGAGAAGCCTACTACTTAGACAGAAGCTAACCAGACTATTCGAGTATGGAGATGATCTTTTAGGAGCCTGAAAAAGTTTTTTCACACAAGACCTGAACCTGTTTCAAACAAGACCAGGTTTATACGATAAAAGTATCGAAGTACCATCATTGAAATCAATTCTAGAGGTGACTCAAAGGTTAGTGCCTCGAAATTTGCTAAAATACGTTACTCTCGTTTTTCAATTTAAAGATTTAATTTTCTGTGAGGAGCGAATCATAATGGACTGGACGATGTTTCATAAGCACGGAGAAGCCCCAACAGGAGCATTCGAAGCTTTTGCGAATCAGCTGTTTGAACTGTGGTGTAGAAGAGAGTATGGTGAAAGCGTCTCTTATTTCACTGTCGTGAATGGGGCGGGCGGCGATGGAGGTGTCGAGGCATATGCCATGCTCTCAAATGGCTCGCATTTGGGAGTTCAATCAAAATGGTTTTTGAATGCGATGGGCGCCGGAGAAATAAGACAAATCAAAAATTCTATAAAAACGGCCATGAGAATCAGACCAGACCTAAAACACTACATCGTTTGTATCCCTCGTGACCTCTCCTCCAAGAAGGCCCAAGCAAAAAAAACGGAAGAAGACCGCTGGAATGAGCTCGTATTGGAGATGACTGAATCTTATCCCGAGTTAACCATCGATCTTTGGAATGAAAATAGGCTGAGAGAAGAGGTACAAAAGGATCATACCGGGAACGTATATCGGTATTGGTTTGAAAATAATGAATTTTCTCTTGAGACTTTGAAGCACCAATTCGCAAAAGCCCAATCGGGATGGCTAAACCAAAGATACATCTCTTCTTTACATGGACAAGGACTCATACAATCCGCCCTCCAGCGTTTAGTCGGAGATAAGAATGTAAGGAAAGAGGCCATGAAAGTCTTGCACAAGTACGAAACGCAATTGCACCAACTTACAAGTGAGGTTCAGTTTGGCCAAACCATTTATAAAGATGAAGAGTTCAATACCGAATTGAAAAAAGTTGAAATCTTTCTACAACAATTGAGCACTAACTTACGTTACTTGAAGACCATGATTCAGCACGATGGTGAATCAATCAACTTCTCGACCTATAATCATCCAAATATAAACAAATGTCTTGCCTTTTTAAAGGAACAACCTATAAAAGCTTTAAATTCCATCAACAAGTCCAGCCTAGAACGAGCCCTTCAAACCATCCATCAGATGGATTTGGAGTATGGTATACACTCTCTACATGAAACTTTCTCAAACAATCGGGTTCTGATATTGGGTGAGCCTGGTACGGGTAAGACCCATGGACTAGCAGATGGCGTCCAACAGTATTTGGAAGTGATGCAGAGACCCGCAATACTCATACAAGCGAAGAGATATGGGCCAGAAAAGTCTTGGCGTGACATATTAATCGACGTACTCGGCATCTCATCCAATTGGAGCGAGGATGAGATTTGGCGTGGTTTAGAGGCCTGCGCCGCAAGATGCGATATTCGTGACGCAGAAAACGACAATCCAGACCTTCCGGTGATGAACGGATTAACCAACGTTCTAATTTGTATCGACGGTCTCGATGAATCTATACCTTGGGACAGGTGGAAGGAAAGAATCGGAGAACTCGATGCTATCCAACGAAATTATCGTCGTCTCAAATTTGCCATCACCAGTAGACCGTACGTTTTTCAAGAGGTACTGACTCACAAAGCATTAAAGTTGCCTTCGGAAGGAGACACATCTGTAGCACAGTTGTTTCCCGAGTATATAAGGTTCTATGATATCTCTTTCTCGAACGCGGATGACTTTAACTGGCTCCGCTGGAGTATAAAAACCCCCTACGCCTTACGATTATTTTGTGAACAGAATAAAGGAAAAGAATTATCAAATTCAAATAACGTCTCATATACTATCGGACATTTGTTAAGAGACAAGATTAATGCTGTTGATAAGGAAATGACCCTGAGACTAGAGAACTCGTGGGGCACAAAAGATGACATCGTTCTGAAAGCATTGGTCGCCATAGCAAATCGTGCAATCGAACAAAGAACCTTCGAGCGCTCTGAATTATGTACCATAATCGTGGATGCACAGCCTGAAGGCATGTTCGACAAAAAGACTGCTTTTCGGCTGATGGATTATATGGTCGATTATGGATTACTATCGGAGTTTGTCACGAGTGAACAAAATCCCTTGTCCCCTCTTGTTAGGACGTATGAAATCACCTTACAACCGATGATGGATTATCTCCTAGCCATACAATTGGTCGAGAGAGTAACAGGATCAGGCGACAATGACCTGCCGAAAGGACTTGATTATCGTCAGGGTACGATTCAAATGGCTGCCATCATCCTTCTCCAAGATCATAAACGGCTTGTCGGTAAGGACGGCCTCTGGGATACTTCGATATACATGGACCTATTCGACTTACAACTGTTCACATTGGCTAATGTAACACCTGACCGGACTGAACCCTATGTGGAGGAAGTGAAGAAAAATATAACACACTCTATGTCAGTAAGTCGTAAGATCGTGAATCAGCTAATGGTACAGGTAGCACGCAATAAGAATCACCCTTTGGGCCCGAACCTACTACACAAAACGTTGTATGAAATCGAATCGGTGGCAGAACGTGACCTGTTCTGGTCGGTTCCAGAATACTTGCCGAGGAAGAACGGCTCCATCTGGGAGGGAAATGGCTCGATTTTTGTGAACGATGCAAACAATGGCTTGCTAACTTCTGACACACATGACGGCTTGCCCCTTCTATATGTCTGGCATTTGACAAATGTAGATAACCGTATTCGTCAGACATGCCGTAAGGAGCTGACGAAGTGGGGAGCGACAAACCCCACGGAGTTTGTCAGATTGATTGAACTCACCTTTTCAACCAATGACCCTCAAATGAAGGAAGACATAGTGTGTTGTGCATTTGCCGTTGCAAGCACATTGACCAATCAACCAGAACTCAAGGCGTTATCAGAATGGGCATTAGCAGAAGCATTCGCCGAACCAGACAACATGAAATGTCATAATGCTGTCATCTTATGTGCAAGCAGGGCCATCGTCGAACGCGCACACCTATATGGACACGTAGGGCAGAGAGACGTTAAAAAAGTACGTCCACCCTATCCCCCTTCCCAGGTCTATCTGCCAATCGATTTGAACGCTGCCCGAGAAGAATCTGAGGAGTTCGGTCCTATCTCCTGGGATCTCGGCTGGTATGTATTGAAAGAAAGTTATGAAGATTTTTTTGTTATCAAAAACGCTGGACCAACAGATAATCAATTGACCGAATCACATCAGTGGTCAGGGTCCTCCTCCGAAGAATTGGAGTGGCTGATTGGAAATTTAGAGGACGGAAAAGAGAAAAACTCTCTAAAGTCGTTTGTGCAGCACCAAGAAAAAGAAAAACGAGAATACCTGGAACGGGTTCAACCATACAAAGATTTAACGAATGAGCAACTTATGAATATTATTGAGACAGATAGAATGGATATTGATGAAAAGGAATCTGATTCAACTTCAGTACGATACGAGGACAGCGCACATGAACTATTGACAAGTCATGCCCTTCGGAATGACCTAGAGGGTTTGACTCCGCACCAATTGGCGCTAGGGTTTACCATGTCGTTCCTTCATCGGATGGGGTGGGACGAGAGAACGTTCTACGGTCGTCCCAACGGTGGCAAGCCAGGAGAAGTCATCGGTGTGGATGTCGCGATAATGCGGGAATACCCTCCAGCTTCTCATGGAAGCCAGAGCATCGTCATGCAATTCGCAGAAAAATATGCATGGTGCGCGGTACATGATATGTTGGGTCATTTCGCCAGTCGAATCCCACTATATATGGACGGTAGTTTTAATCGAAGAGCGCAAATGGTTGAAGACTATTCATTGTTATTAGATATTCCAAACCCATTACAAGAATTATCAGACTTACAACCAAGCGAACGACGAGACCAGACACCCTGGTTCGTCCCGGACGACCTTGGGCCAACAGTCCCAGAATTAAACTCTCGAACAAAAGAGGACATCAAACAGTGGATTCTTACTGCACCATTCCCGAATCTAAAGGGATGGATTAATGCAGATGGATCCAACATGAGACCTTTATTAAAACCCTTTGATGAGAAAGGAGACTGGGTGAGTCTATACAACTTCTCCCTCCTGACGGAACCACTCACACTCTCTGATTCGGTGATGCGGATAAAAAGTTGTCTTCTGAAGAAAGAAGATTTCAACCAATTCATATCGGACATTGGTGAAGGGAACCCACAAATTTTGAATCTTTTCGGCAAGTTCGATACCAACTTCTTTTCATCACCAAGATCTCGTGTGTATATGGATCCATCCTCGCTTTCTTGGATGACTTGGGTAGAGGAGGACTATCAAACGTTTCAAATCAATACTGTCAAGGAGAACAAGATAGTGGATTATACTCTATTTAAAACGGTCGCAGATACCCTATATCGTGTAGCGGGCAGTGACAGAGAGTACTCGTCTAAATTGCCCTCCAAGTTACTGAGAGAACTCCTATGTATAGAAGAGGGTGACGGACTACGCTACTATAACAAGAATAGACAACTGGTAGCATTCCAATCATTTGCGGGAGAGGACTATGGGGAGAGGCAGACCTTGCTATATGTTAATCGGGAACTCTTAGAGCAGGCGCTCGATGCTGATGGTTACAAGATGATTTGGGCAGTCCATGTTTCAAGAGAGCCTTCTATGAAAATCAAATCCATGTATGAAGGGTTCTTCCCGAAAAGGGATACATTTTGGATAGTATATGATGATAATGGCGAACTTCGTGAAACGATGGTAAAAGATGATCGGAGTCCGTGAGTCCCTGCCTTCTCGCCGAACAGCCATATTATCTTTTACATGACCCATGATTCATTCATGCAGTCGCCAAGTCGAGAACCCCTTCCTGTCAAAAACCTTCAATAAAATGAGACGTGACAATCGAAACTGGAACCATGGCGTGTCCTCTATTTAAGGGGGACACGTTTTTCTTGCCCGTCTCTAAACCAACTCTTATAGCATCGTACATCGTACACCCAGACTGTTGGTCCTCTTCCATCCCTCGACAGTAACTCAGTAGATTGAGAGGCTAAACAACAGCTTGAGAAGGTCGGTCTTACTCGACCGACAGTACACAGCCACAATTACTATGAACACGGCGCTGATAGAGTACTAGGCAAACTTCACATCAATATCCTGGTTCGAAACGAAGTGGAAAGCGAATCAGGCAAACCGTATGAATATACCTTTTAAGTCGTATCGGCCAAAAAGTCTGAAGTGAAATATCCCTATCAGAAAAATATAGCATCAAAAAGTGATTCGTGAAAATGGTGATACCTTCGAAGTGATCATACCCAGGAGCATTCATCCCTCAAAAGTAGAAATAAGATAAGTGCGTATCCGAAAATGCCTCTATGACACCTCTCCCACCATACAAAACTCCACCCCTATTGGATCAAATCACAATATTATAAATATTCTAAACACAACTTTAGAGATTAATTTTAAATTTATATTTTTTTGATTTTTAATTTAAAGAATACGCTTTCATTTTTTAAAATCTACTGTTGAATACCAAAAAATACAATGTTAGTATTTAAATGTAATAAAAAATCCCAGAAAAGAGGTAATTTGATGAGGAAATCAGTTGTAAATATCAAGTTTTATTCGTTGATTGCTCTCTGTAGTGTTTTATTTTTACCCTTGTTTCAAAGTTCTGTTTCCGCAGATAGTAGTTGGGCAGAAGAAACCACTCCCGAGGTTAAGTTTTATCCTAAAATCGTAAACCAATACGAAGATGAAGAGGGTAATTTTGTCACCGAGTATAGTGAGCTTCCAAAACAATTCACTACCGATGCTAGTGGAAACATAATTAATGATAAGTCTATCCAACCTATGAATGCTTGCGCACGTCAGTATTCATATAAAAACTTGTATACCCTTCGAATGCAGACTAATGGTTTTATCGCCAACCATCCCGGATTCACCAGATGGGATAAAGTGAACGGTTATTATTTCGGAAATACAAGTGTCAGCTATTCAGTCGGATTAAGTGGATACGGTGCCAGTATCAGTGTTTCGGTAGCAGGACCTGGAAATGGTACTTTCATTACGGCAAACCCTGATCGATGGTCTCGTCCAGGTATATATGGTGATGTGGACAAAATTCATCAACAAGTAACAATGGTAGATCCATGTGGACCAGACAGTACTTACACTCGTGATATCTACAGATCTAGTAGAACCTATAACAGAACCGTTTATCAATAAGTATTAAAGGGCAGCCCCCTGAGCCTTCGTCTCAGGGGGCTGCCCTTTTTTCTTTCGTGATTTAGTTGATAAGTTCTTTTACATCATTGATGTCATCTTCATTCACTTCAAAATGTTCGTTGCCTTCTAAACCTTTTGTAAAAATAAACCCGTTCTCTTCATTTATCCAAAAGTTAATCATTAATTCCATAGTGGAATCGTTGAGATTATTAATTGTAACCACATATTGTGGGAGCCCCTTTGGACGTTCATCAGTTCTTGTGCTGGAATCAATAATATTTTTAAAATCTTCAATCTTTTCTTCGTCCTTTAAAGCATCCTCCGAGTAAACGATTGTCTTCTCATCAGTATAATGTCCGACGACCAGCTCTCTATCGTGTTGACCACATCCCATTAAAACCATTAAAGGAATCACACTAAAAATAATAAGTCTTTTCAGCAACAAGCCTTATCCCCCCTTATTTTTGTTCACGCTTACATTTTACCATTAATATGTAAGTCTAAAAATAAAAAGAGAAAAATACTGATTCTTAAAATTATCTAATCCCTTGATTTTCTCTCCATATCTGTAACCATACATGTGTAGAGCGAATCATCTATCCCGTCGAAGGAAAACGAAAACTTTTCCACCTCTAGATAATAAAAACATAAATTTGGACCGATATTTATAATGTTAGAGCTATTCATATTTTGATAAATATAATTACACAACATTGAAGTGAGGTTACTAATTGATGATTGATAATTTTATAGAAGAGTATTTTGATTCGATGAAAGAGTACAATGATGATCCAAATAAAGGAGTTAAAAGACACACATATTACAATCTTATGCGGTTTCTATTTTACCCTTACTTCTCTTTCTTTATTTTACTTTTGGTACTCTATTTTTTAAAAAAATACATTATCGTTCAGGTCCTACTAATGTTATTGATATTTTTTCTACTAATTGGATTGGTCATCGTTGATTGTTTAAACAAGTCAAAAATTCGAAAGTTTCGAGCGCGAAGAAGAAAATATTTTTTAGATAAGTATTTAAACAGTTTAGTATTGTATAAATCTCAATCTGAGTCAGAACATCGCTTTGAACACAATCTGATGAGTTTAAACTTGAGTCACACTAAAGACGAAAACGATTTGGCTCCAAGTATAAAAGAGTTGGCCTCTATTATTAAAGAATTAGCTAGTAAATCAAAAAAAAGATTTAGTCTTAATTTTTCATTACTTCCGTTTCTTATGACCGTTGTAATTGCTTCGATAAACTTTTCAAACACAAATCAAGCAGTCTATCTATATTTCTTATTTTCATCACTCGTTATCATGTTATTCATTTTTTTAACTTTAATTTACAGGATAATAGAAAAAATCAAGAATAGAAGGTCTGTTCAATTAGAAGAGTTACATTACATCTTGAGTGAGCTTCATTTATTAGTCTTACACAGCGAAAGAAAGTTAAGAAGTACAAATCAAAAAAAGAACGTGGCAATGCACAGCAAGTAGCCTCTCGTCCAACGCGCCTCGTTAAAACTCTCGAGAGAGAAAAACAAAATATATACACATATACAATTTGACAAGTATACGTGTATATATTTTGAAACAATCAGTTATGTACTTGAATCGTGTTCGCATTGAAGAAGAACGTCATCTGTCTCAATCGTTCCCCTTCATTCACACCTCACAAAGTACATCCATGTCCACCGGTCGACGCCCATCCGTTCAAGAAGTCTTCTGAGCAATCCTCCTTTTCATCCCTCGGATTGTTTGTTGATTCAATGTACGATTCCTTTGAATCATCTTCTACTGTTGGTAGCTCAATGACACTTCGAATCGTAACACCCCACATCTCGTTATATCATCTGTCGGTTGACTAAAAATAGATACTAACTACAAGGTATAACATAGTCAATCACTCATAACTACGCACAAGTCCATTCATTCTCCCCAATCAGAAACACCCCTAATGTAATCAAGTCAAAGATAGACACAGCTGTGAGTTTACTCTATTGTTCTCATTCTGCGATAACTGGTAAGAGTATTTTTAATACACCAACAACCAACTCTTCATATGCCAATAATCTTTTGATTATTTAAAATGTGATCTTAACAAAAAATAAAAACCTGCGCTATGTGCAATGGTTTTAAGATAATATTATAATGAATGGAAAAAGCCGCCAGATAAAAAACGAGTATCGGGGACAGGGGATGAGATTTTGAGAAACACGTGGGAAATCGACTTTCAGATCATTGGGCCAGTAGTAATCCGGTCTCAAGTGAACTTGAGAAGGGAAAAAGGCTTCTCGTCAAATCAATTCTATAGTGATATCATCATCAAACGGTCTCAACAAGGTTTTGATATAACAGCAACTGCATTCGCCGACAGTATGGAGGATGCTCGAATCGCTGCACATGTCTATTTGGATAGAATGAAAGATGTCCTCTGTATCACGAAAGATATCCCATTGCTTCTGAGCAATGATGAACGAGGCAGGGCAAGGTATGACAACAGGCTGCTTTTAGGGAGTCAAGATTTCATAGACGCTTTTGACAAGGCGCGAGTTTATGAGCAACATCAGCCAGAACTCCTCCGGGCGATGGGGTGGTATGCAAAAGGGAAGACATCTACCAATGCGTACGATCAGTTCTTTGCATATTGGAGTGTGATTGAAATCTTGGGCGTTGCATATCATGAGGAGACCGAAAGGACTAATAGAGGTCAAAAAAACAAGATTTATCAATGTTTCCTCGATTATTTTGGAACAGAGGAGAATTGGCCGGTACCTCAAGACTGGATTGACAAGGCTTACCTCCAACGAAATGAATTATATCATGGCGGTACAGGCACAACCCTGGAGGAAATACTTCAGACAGCCCATCACATCGATTCTTTATCATACGTCTCATTGATTCTAATCCGAAAGATACAAGAGTCGGTACAAGCATCTAATCCATCAACATGTCGATAGCTTTGACGAGGAGTATCAGTTACTTCAGACCCAGCAAAATCTGCATCTCGAAATTTCGTAGGAAATGGCGGAGTACTTGAATGGGATGGAGCGAGGAAAACCGAGCAAGAGCACGCCATTCCCTTGCTATCTCACGGCCTCCTCGGGTGATTATTACGATTACTGATAAGACAAGTAAGCGATGCATATTCTCGATTATTCTTTACTCGCAGACAAACCGTCTCCACGATGGAGAGACCCCCTTCATATAGCGAGACGTATAAAATAGTGCCGAAGGGTGTTTTTTGTTGTGAACTTCTCCACAAGTAAAAGATTCCTCATGCAGGTCTTTATACTTTTTCATCATGTAAAGGCTTTTGACCGAATCATTTATAATCAAAAGCTTCGAGATAAAATCTTTGCAGACGATACGATACAGCCAATGATGATGTCCAACCCCTCATAACCAGAACCATCGTCATGTCGTCCCTAGTCGCATCACGTCGATATATCGCCTTATTGTGATTGCTATGATTATCTACAGAAGAACAACATAGTTCACTGATGTCCACATCTGTTGTTCATTCTTTTCATAATTAGAGGACTGTGTGCTCACTTAAAAAGATATCAAGGTAATTTTTGAACGGCGTATCAATCAACTCATTGGTCCGACCCCACTCGAATAGTTTTATTCTACTCATGAACTCATAGAATTCTGTATCTTCTAGCAACTCTACTACCAAGTCGTTCTTGAGACTTTTCCGCTTAGAGGTGCCATCATTGTTCTCCAAAACTGTTCTCACAATTCCAAGTAACAAATCAGTCAATTCTATCCCATACTCTTGTCGTTTCTTCAAATAGTCAACTTTGCTCAACTGAAAGCTCTCACCTCTGTAGATTGATTGTACATTCAACTGCTCAAACATCTGTCGACTCAAATCATATTCTTTGGCCTGATATGTGTTGTCATGCTCGATGAACACATTGACATCCAACAGGGTATGTTGCCCGTATTTTCTAATCAATCCATACACCACCCGTTCAGGGAACTTTGTATAGATTGTCTGATCGACGACGTTGGGAAACCATTTCTGTACTCCTTTCGCATCACTCTCGATCTTGTTCTGGTTATATGAAATGACATTCATTTTCATATGTCTCTGATATTTCATAGCTGTCAAGATGATTCGTTTGATACGCTCACCCATGCTCCTATGTCCACTATAATCGGCCCAATGTACATCCGCCCCTCTGATCACATCGTTTAGACGCTGCAGTTCTTCGCATCGATAAATCTTTTCCGGGACGAGAACGGCACCCATCAGATGGATTTTCTCGGACTGCTTCCCACTCTCATCAAAAAAAATGTTAACTGAAAATCTGTTTCTTGCCATCATCTCAATCTCCTTTTCTCCGTCCTCCGTTTCGAGGACATCTATTTACAAAAAGATAAAAATCGTCCATAATAGTTTAAGAAGATTAAATATCGCCCCACGGACTTCTATTGACTGCCCCTAAGACTTGCAATCTGTGGAAGTTCGTGTCACATGAAACCTATTGGCTGCCCCTCATTCGCAGCCAGTGGGTTTTTTGCTGTCTATTCCTTTTTGTATATTTAATACAGCTGCTGGACTGGCACCTTATCTTCATTTTTTGGTGATACCTTAAGAAGGATTATAGCATCCAAAAAAAATTGGATCAAGAACTATGTGTCAACAACATATAAATTCCATAATATGATTTAAGAGTATATAATTTCAAAATGATAGGATAATTGAATCGAATGGAATGAGGATGATTGAATGAGACTAGTCTACTTATTGAAACAAGACAAAAAAACAGGAGAAATTGAAGAGTACCAGCTTCAAGAGTTGTTTAAGATAAAGCTCGAGAAAAGCGACGACCAAACTCGAACCCTTTTGACGATTGGACATATCGATTCTAACGTTCTGAGAGTCGAAAAGTTCTTACATGAACCCGTCCCGAACATCGATAGCCTCAATGTGATCGTAGGAGAAAACGGCACAGGTAAAACAACACTCATCAGGACAATCCAGCATTTTTTGAACGTTGAACTACACAATAACTTGAGTGACTATCTTCTAGGCATCTTTTATGAGGAAAAGCGTGATGAAGTGTATTACTATAAGACCTCAGAGGAGATGAAAATTAAAATCATAGCCGCTCCTGGGATCAGGCAATTGAGTAAGCCGACGCTTGAAAACTTTGTGGGAACCAGAAGTATCTTATATTTGACCGATTCACTGAATAGCCAAGACTTTTTCGAATCTAGATTCGCAGATACTCGCCTCGTGTCCGACCGTTCGATAGGAAGAATGTTATGGGAAGCCTCTGTCCAAACAGCAGATGAAAATCGTAGTCCCCCAAGAAATCCGATAGTCAAATATTTCAATAATGAACGGGAGAGACAGATCAACTTCATCAACGAGGTATATCAAAAAAAAATCAATGTCGAAATTTCAATCCCTCAAGCCGTTCATATCGAGTTTGATTGGGACCTGATAGCCGACTCTCTAGAAAAAGAAATAGAATTTCTCGCCCGATACGAAGAAAGTATAGAAAAACCGCTTTATGTCAGTAGACTCCGGACAGCCGTACAGAGACTATTTGAAGTCGAGAACGATGACCGGAACTTCTCTGCACGAGGGACGGAACTTCTACTCCTAGACTTTTTATATGCCTCCTTCGAACTAACGAGACTTCAAAACCCTGATTCTGACAAATTGGAGAACAGGAGAAAGATAGTGAATTTCCTTGAAAGAATAGAGAATCTTGTGATTGGAGAACAGGAGTCAAGACATATCTATGTGATGATCGAGACGCTGAGAATGTTCAAAGAGGAGTTCGGGACATCCATCGCCTCGCAATTCGAGGATGATTCATTCGCAACCGTCTTCGATATCACAGATACGTTTCGCTTTCAAAGAGATTGGGGTGAGCTGAACTCATATATCGTGCTCCTTGAAAATGATAAAGATTCTCAAAAATTTTTCTACTTCATGAATTTTTATAATCATATTGCAAGGTTGCCTTACATACGTACTTATTGGGGGATGAGCACCGGGGAGATACTTCGTCTGAATCTCTTTTCTCAGCTATATGAAATCTCTATACAGCATGACAATGTTTATCCTAATGAAAACCTTTGGATTCTGATTGATGAGGCGGGGAGCCACCTGCATCCTGAATGGCAGGCCGGATATGTAGAGATGCTTCGTTCGGCCGCATCTCAAATTTTTACGAACCGGAGCAATATCCAAATAATCTTGACGACCCATTCCCCAATCATTTTGTCCGACGTCCCACGCCATGACGTGCTTTATCTCATCTCGAAAACGGATGAGACAAGGTCTATCCCCCGGGATAGGACGTTCGGACAGAACATCTATAAGCTGTTCGAAGAATCTTTCTTTCTGAAGAGCGTCAGTGGAAGCCTCTCCACCAGTGTGATGGATCGATTGGAGGCGGATTTAGCACACTTTGAAGAACTCTCTGCTGAAGAGCGTGAAGTGTTAAAAGCAACCATCGACATCATCGGCGAGGACTTCATTCGCTCACATTACCAATTCAAGTTCGATACATTGAGCAAGAACAATCGGACCGAGAGGGTTCAGAAATCTATCGAGCTCTTCTCTTCGATGGATTCGAAAGAACGTGAGGAGATGATCAGATTCATTCTGGGTACAGAAGCCACGGAGGGCCCAATCCAATGATGCGATTGACATACGAAAAACATACACGGGACAGACACCATGATTACGTGAGACAGACAATAGAAGAACGCCTGGAAAGCGCACGACAGTCCCCGTTCAACCTTTCCGAGGAATCTGAAAAAAAACTTCTCCTCTCCATCCCTTACGCTGGGACACCTAAGCAGTTCAGGACCGTGTTCAACAGCCAACGGGACAAATTTTACGAGTATATCAGAAACAATATCGAAAGGCTGGCAATCGGTGAACCATCCATCCTACGCGGAGTGGAACAAGAAATCTCTGCCGACTTCCCGTTGGTTCACGATGTCTTGAGACATCATGAACAAGACCCGGCCTTCAGCGACCATGTCTATGATATTTTCGGCTATGAGAGGTTCAAGGTCGGAACTCTTTTCGAGCTCTTCAAATCGGCGACCAAGGCGAAGCTCGACATCGACCAAAAAAAACGATTTCTTCCCAAGCATCGACAGGTTTTTCGCGATACGCTATCCTCATTGCTTCCTGAGAAGAAACAGATGATTGAGTCACAGTTGAGTGATAAGAGTTGTCCCGATATAAAGTCTTTCGAGAAGGCATTCTATGACATCCCGGATGTCTACCTGACCCTAACGAACATGATGGATTCAAGGGTCTTCGAAAAGACGTGGAGTGATTATGCACTCGTCATGTTCGGTGGTGTAAAGGTCTGCCCCTATTGTAATCGACAATACGTGACCCCCTTCTTGTCCGGGCGCGGGAAGGTACGCGCCGATCTCGATCATTTCTTTTCCAAAAGACGATATCCCTATTTTTCGATGTCACTCTATAACCTTGTCCCCTCTTGTAAACAGTGTAACCAGTCATTAAAGGGGTCAAAAGAATTCTCGGTCGGGGCAATACACCCTTTCGAACACGACCTCGACCCTAATTTCAGGTTCAGGGCGTCACCGAAGTGGGGACGGAAGGGCATCCGAATCGATGTCCAGGCCCTCATCACACATCATAAAATCGAGCATGTGGAAGAATATATCGACATGTTCAAGCTGAGACCCTTGTATGGCTATCACGTCAATCATGCCGAGGACATAATCGAGAAAAAGCTGATGTATCCCGACGAACTTCTCTTGAAGTTGCTGCCACGAACACGATTCAAAAACCTCGAGGAAATTAGGGCATTCGTCATCGGATATGTCGCAGATGACAATCAAATCAATGAGGAACCCTTGAACAAGCTCAGACGAGACCTTGCTATACAGATGGGATTCATATCCGATACTTCGACGGTGGATACGACACTGATTGCACGTCTTGAAAAATTGATTCGATAAATTCTAGCAGAAAGGAGGGGGGATGCGGCCGCACCCCCCCTCCTTTCTGACTTTCCATCACCTCATCGAACGAATCTCGCACCGTGACAGAATCAAAACAATCTAACATCAAAACAAGCGTTTTGCGAGCTCTGATTTTTCATTATCCAGAATGCGCAGACTCTGTAGGGAGTTGGATTCTTTACCATACACCAACCGTGTCGCCTCAAAGAAGTCGACTGAAATCGGCCGAACATCTTTTAGAACATAGATGTGTTTGAAATCAACCTCCCCCCATAATTCTTCTGACCATTGAGGGCTCTCGACCTTCCCAATCACTCTCCCCCAGGCGATGAAGGACTGTGATGAATAGAACATCACGATATCCCCATCCTTGATTCGCAAGAACTTGTTCAACGTGCTGAAATTCTTACCATCTTTCACACCCCATACAGAGACACTGTCCACCCCAAGCTCTATCATTCTCGGCTTCAATGGCTCTAAAAATTTTGAGTCACCAAGGATGGGTGGACATCCATCCTTGTCCAAAATACTCGTTTGAAAATTCCTCAAATCCGATCCGACCGGTTGCCAGATGACCTGTTCATCATCCTCGACACTTGCGACAAACCCTTCGGTTGCAGCAGAACCGAACAAGCCCATCTCCTCAGGTGTCGGTAGCAGCATCTTCTCTGAAAGGTTCTCAGGATTGTCAATCCCGAGAACCTTCTTGAACTGTTCTAGTCGTTGAACCGGGATACGTCGTTCGCCATCGACCCATCCCCTAAGGATGGAATCGCTCACTCCTAACTTATCCGCCAAAGCCCTATTGGTTATCCCTTTCCTTATCATAAATACCTTTAAAAAAGTCAGTGCGTTCAATTAAAATCATCTCCAAACCTGATTGTATCTCGTAATAACATGGTCAATAGTCAAGAAACTCCAGTAACTTCATCGAGTTTTCTTCGTTTAACAATCTGAGGTTCCTGATGACCTGTGCATTCCCATAAATCAACTCCGTGACCTCTCTAGCATCGATATCCAACACGCGGAAGTCTTTCAACATAAGGATATATCGATATCTCGGATCCCCCCATGTCATACGGGAGAGGTCAGGGCTCTCAACCACCTTGCTCAACCTCGCGACAGAAAGCACTCTATTTTGACCAATCATCACGACTGACTGGCCCTCCTCCATCCTACTTACGATGTTGCTATTCTTCTCAGTGAGACCGTTCGCGATACCGAAGAATCGGACAAACCCGTCCTCAGATTCGATAGTAGAGATGTTCGTCATAAATGGTTTTATCGACTCTAAAGATATGGGTGCCTTGCCGCTTTTAGATGAGACGCTTGCATTGTAATTGTAATTGTTCATTCCTACTGGCACGACAGCGACTCTTTGTATCGTTGATGCGTTGATTGAATTTAACATCGTTGTTTCCTCCTTAGATGTAAAAGCTATGACATTCAATGATAATTTTTTCAGACAATCACCTTGACTGATTACTTCAAATTGTATCACCACCTTAAGCGTTAGGTATACTAAATCAAATATAAATGTAATAGTCACATAAATGTGATACTTACAAATTAGCACGTCTTATTAAGATTGTCACGTTTTTTCTTTTATGTCTTCTTCTTGAACGGAAAGTCCCCTCTCCACAATCTATTGTTGAATCAAGGCGGGACGGATTAACGCGACTGCTCTCCGGTAAAAAATGAAGAACACGAAGGTCCATGATTTACTCTACGTTTTTATGTTGCATAGTCTCTACAAAAACCTAGAAACCCAATAATAACGTCAGAGAGATATCACACTTGGCCGCTTTGAAAAAAGAAGGAATAAGATGTAATGAACAGTCTAGAAGATATTGTGGTATGGTCTTATTGGAGGGCGGTCGTACGGTATGGACATGTTGGTAAAGGAAAAGAAATCAGTGTGGCACGATGTCTGGGTCATGCCTGGCGATTTGACGATGATTGATGTGATTGCCGTCATCAACGAGATGCCGGTGACGAAAAATTGCCCAGTGATCTCACTTAGAAAGATTGATCACACAAGGTATCTAGAGGATGTTCGAGCAGTGAAGGAGAATTTCTTCCTACAAATGCCCTTCGAAGGGAAGGAAGCTCTCTAGAGCAAGGTGGCACGAGATTATTGGTGTACATTTCGACGTCGAAATGTATACAGGCGCGACTAATCCTGAAGGACCGCATCGACAATACAGTTGACAGAGTGGTGAGAACAGAAAAATGGAGACACAAGAGACGAAGGTGACCTCATTCCGGGTGTCACCTGATGTGAAACAACGTATACAGAGTTTGATGGAGGAGCGACAGCTCTCGACAAATCAATTGTTCGAGGAGCTCTTGCAATTGGCCGACAAAGATTCCCCTGACCCGGTCATCGCCGAGGAGGACGCAGTATTAGAGGCGACCCTCTCACAGGTGAAGGCTCTATTCCATGAACGGGCGACTCGCATCGAGTCGCAGATTCGAGAGAACGAGCGAATCAAATCCAGACATCTCGCGGCGGTGAACGAGCTCGAGCAGGGCATCCTCGAGGAAAGGGACCGTCTCGAACTGGCGTATGAGGAGAATTTGTCTGCACTCGAAATAGAGAGGCGGAACCTCGAAGAGCGACTCGAGATTGCATTACAGGAGAAGGGAGAGCTGACTTCCACTTTGGAGGCGGAACGCACGGCATCCAAAGAGGTCACGAAAGGTCTGAAGCGAGAGGTGTTCGATTTGGAGGGACGACTCAAGAGGCTCGAGGATGAACGTTCCCAGCTTTACCGTCAGAACCAGAGCCTGGTCGACATGGTCGAAGATTTGAAAGGGCGCACACGACGCTCGGATCATCTGGAGGAAGAGAACCAAAAACTCCATCTCGAGGTACAGATTCTGCGGCGCGAGAAGGAAGCCTTCGAGAATCGGCTTGAAGAGCAGGTCGAACTCGCCATCCTGCGAGAGCGGAACAAGAGTCATGAAGCACATGATGAATGAAAGAAGGCACCAACGGGTATCTTGATTCACCCGCTGGTGCCTTTCATTGTATCTCAAGGTTTGAAAACGACATGACCCTCTAACCGTGACCAAGAATCGCTCGACTTGTCTCGAGAGACTCGTGAACATCGCCCTATCCATGAATATAAGTGTCACACCTTTCTCGACGATTACCTGCACATAGGGATATCTGTATCGATCATAATCGGTCGTCAACATATGTTCTATCTCTTTGGAGCCCTTGATGCAATTCAAGACCTCTGTCATATCTATCATACCGAGCACCTCCCTATTCTTCGATATCGTCAAATGTTATATGGCTCATCGATACCTTTCGACATCGAGTCTCGCCACCCTTCCAAAAAACCGCACATAAACAGGAGGACACGGGCACACCCATGCCCTCCTTCAATATCACCGGTTCGGTCACGTCATTCCCCCAATCCCCCTCGTCGAGAAACTTGGTCCTCGACCCGGGACTCCTCAATCAATCTCTCCACATACAGTTCCTCCATGATTTCATGCAACACACCGAGCTGACTAAATCTCTTGTTCGAGATGATTTCAAAAAAAGAGACCAGGTACCGTACGAAGACAAACAGGATCAATGTGCTGAAGACGAACAAGAACTTGAGGGACGCCTGGAGCTCTGCAGTGGAGTTCAAGATAGAAATCGATGATGATATGAACACGGTCAGGTACACCGCGTCCAATGAATACTTATTCTCATGTGGGGCAATACGCTTTGCGACGAGATCTGCCAACTCCCTGATATGGACCGATCGATGAATGTGATAGTCGTGTTCGAGGACACTGCTCACAACGCCCTTCATCCGCTTGAATCGCTCGACTCTCGCCTGTTTGAGTTTCCTATCGGACATGTCGTTGTAGTATCTCATCATGTAAGATGTCATCGCGATTGCGATGCACCACAGACTGAGAGCTATCAAGCTCTCCACCATCCGAGGAAAGATGGCAGGAAGTGCCAGGACCGATAGGTTCAATAGAATCGAGAGGACGAACATTCGCATCGAGGGTATCCTCTTGAAGATACCCCCTTCTTCTTTTTGTTCAAGCTCCAAACGTTTGAGATAGTAATCAATCAGTTTTTGAACCATCTCTCATCCTCCAACCCGCTGTAGGTGCCTCAATCCCGACCATCAGGATTCGACCATCGCGGTGATTTTTTTTGAACCAAGATAATGATCCATCTCACCTTTCACGAATGCTTCTACGTCCTGAAGGTCGCGAAGCATCGGACCGAACGCCAAGGACCTTAGGATTCCTGGCCGTCGGATGATCCTGCCGTCCAATATGGCGACCACACCCATGTCTTCCTCTGACCGGATGAGCCGACCGGTCCCTTGCTTCAGTTTGATCATCATCTCGTCCTCGACTGTCCCGGGTATCAAGGTGGCTTTGTGTTGAATCACAGGGTCAGGCACCGGGTATGGCAACCTCACGACGACGAGACATGCGAGGGCGCTCCCTTTGATATTCACGCCCTCCCAGAAGGAGCCCGTCGCGAGGAGGACCTTGCCGCCCCCGTCCGTGAACTCTTTTTGGAGCGTTCGGACAGACTTTTTCCCGTCTTGTCTCATCAACGTCCATGCCGAATCTTGGCTCGTTTCCTGGAGCACCAGGTCTACCTGGTCGAGTTGGCGTTTCGAGGTGAACAACACCAATGTCTTACCTCCGAACACATCGGCCAGCCGTTTGATTTCTGAGGCAATCGACTCGATTGACTCATCCGCTCTCACGTCGATTTCCTCCGTTGGCACATAAAGACGTGTGTTGCTCTTGTAGTCATATGGGGAAGGTTGTGGATCACTGTATTCGGTGCGCGCGGGTAGACCTAGTGTCCTCCTTTGATATCCATAGTATTTTTTCAGATTTGTCGTCTCATCCCCTGTACCGAGCGTGGCAGATGTCAAGATTACCGCATTTCCTCGGCCGAACAATAATTCTCGTATGGACTTGTCGATGTTTTTCGGAGCGCTGCAAAGGAACAATCCTCTCCGACTGAACTCTCGCTCATAGACCGCCCAATACACCGACCGTTCCGTCAACAATGAATCCAAATATGTATGGAATGTCTCGGTGAGCGTGACCGTCTCCTCATACAGGTCCTCTCTCGAATCGTCATAATCGTGATAGGTCAGCGCATCCCGGAGTGCATCAAGATCCAAGAGAACCTTTTCTATCCTTTTCCGTGTACCTTGCACGACATCCGTGATATCGAGCCGGTTATCGAGCACATATTCTGCCTCCCTGACGTACCTCGAGGCAAGGTTGGTATAGAATGTGTCGAACAGATCGAGCAGGTCCCGTTCGAGAGACACGACGTCATATCGCTTCAGTCGGACATCTTCGACAAGTCGTCTCAGCTTTTTGACGTCATGATTGCTCAATTTCGTGTTCAGCGCGTCCCTCACGACATCCTCAAGTTTATGTGCCTCGTCTATGACGATGGTGTGACCATCCTCGATGAGTCCCTTGCGACCGGAGAGCTTCTGTCTCAGGTCTTCGACGAGCAGGTTATGATTCACGATGAGACAATCTACCGAAGACCCACCTCGACCCGCGAGGCGTTGTCTCATTGTGTAGAAGTCACAGGCATGCCTGAGCTCGCATCGGTTGAACAAACAAGATTCCACCTGTAGTCCCCTTCTCTCGGATATTGTCAATCCTTCGCCGTCCCAGGCCTCTTGCAACGCCCCGATACTTGAAAACTCTCCTTTGAAACGACTCGAACCGGACTCATATCTCTTGAAGCAAGAGTAGTTGGTACGCCCTTTCCCTACCGTGTGGGTGAATGACTTTGATAGGATTTGACCCACTTTCTCTACGTCCGAGACGAGTTGCTCGGTCAGTTGTATAGAGGATGAGGAGACGATGAGTGGCTTCCCGGTCTGCCAGCTCCGGATCAGTCCCGGCATGAGATAGGCGAAGGACTTGCCGATCCCGACCCCAGCCTCCGCGATGAGTACCTTGTTCTTTTCCATCGCCTCCGCGATGTCCAACATCAGGTCCTCCTGTCCCTCACGTGGGGTCAATCCGTGTTCCGTCATCGAATCGATGCCTTTGAATACTTGGTCGATAAAATTGATAATGATCACTCCTTGAAACGTATGTTCTTGTTTATTCTATCACTGTCCCGACTCTTGATCAATCATTCTCAGGAAAAAGATGTATATTCATCATGTATCCTACACTCTATAGATATTGATAAATAGGGACTCCTAACCACCTGGATAAAAATATGACATCCTTTAGGAAAGGAAACGACCTATAATGGATAAGAGAAACTTCCATCTTCGTACCGAGACCTATCACAAGGTCCTGAGAAGGAGGAGAAAAGTATTTTCTGGGAGGAGTCATTATGGATACGGTCAGTTTTAAAGATTTACCTATGTCAAACCTTGTTCCTGAACGAGGGTACCTTTCTGGTGACACAGGAAATTATACGAGAGATGAACCGATTCAAAGGATTTTCAAGTTCGATGGATATAGGGGAATCGGTAACATGGGTGGGATTCGCCGTACCATGTTACATGCTAGCAACGGGTCATCTGAAGAAGAGGCGTTCATTGTACTCGTGAACAGTGGCGCACAGCTGAATTGGCCAAACGTCTATGATACAGCTAGCGGTATTCTGACTTATCACGGGGACAATCAAAAACCTGGCAGAGACCATCTCTCCACGAAATAGGCAGGAAACAAGGCGTTCATCAAATATTTCAGAAGATCATACGAGGGATTTGGTGCACATATCGTGCCATTCTTTTACTTTGAGAAACTACCTGACGGGAGCGTCAAATACATCGGCTTGGCTGTGCCTTACGTCGAGGGACTAGACGCTTCAGAGGCCTTGACTCTGGAGAGATTCAATGAAAATCAAACAGGGGAGGATTTTGAGAACCTGGTCGGACGATTCACCGTTTTGAGGACGACCGTCACCAGGGAGTGGTTGCTCGACTTGAAGCATGGGAAGATCGATTCTGAAAATGCACCAGTGGAGTGGCTCCGCTTCCTGGCCGAACGAGCATTTGACCCACATGTCGAACCGTCTCAGGTGCAAAGCCCCAACCGCAACAAGAAAAAGGCGAAGATGGAGAGCATCGGTTATCGCATGGCATCTTTCCGAAAAACACAGGGAAGATTCAGACGGGAACTCCTGAAAAGATGCGCCTGCTGTGAACTGTGTGGTATGGCGGTCGAGCCCCTCTTGGTCGCGAGTCATATCATCCCATGGTCGGTCGCCGACGAACATCAACGGCAAGACCCCGACAATGGGCTCCTTCTCTGCGTCACCCACGACGCATTGTTCGACAAAGGATTCATCACGTTCGAGGACGATGGGAGGATTCTGATTTCAGAGATGTTCCCTCGCCAGGAATGGCAGAGATTGTCGATAGACGAGACGATGCACCTCTCACATATACCGAGAAACAAGGCATACATGCGCCTTCATCGGGCGAACATCTTTAAAACCTCTTCAAGATGAACACATCTGTTCGACTCTCAAAAACTATTCAGGAGGATTCGTCCATGCCGTTCGCAGATGACATTCTATACATGAAAAATCTTTATACGAAGATGCCGGTCCAAGAGGTCCATGGGAACACACACTCCTTGGAGGAACATGTCCCGGGCCTACAACTGCGATATCCTGGAGCGTTACGCGGTGGCAAGACCGGTGATTATTGCCTCTATTTGAACGATTTCGCCCCTTCGCATATACACGTGGTCCGTGCGGTCCATACGTATTGCGAGATATCGGGACACGACGGGGCCGAGTCGATGCTCTGTTTTCTAGAGGATTTGGCTACAAATGGACTGACCGGGACTGTGGACCTTCCTTCCCCGTTCGAAATCGCAGGACACAGGTTGGAGGGTCGACAGACCAGGGTGCTCCTATACTGGTTGATTTTGCAGGAGGACATCAATTATCCGAGTCCTCGACACATGGGTGTCCGGATGCCGTTCGTCCGATACACCGAGGCCGTCATTTCTTCGATACTCCCTGATCTTCTCGACATCGAGACCGTCGTCGCGAGGACGGCCGCCAGGGGCGGGAGACCTGCACCCAGGTTCGCACACGCTTCCCTATCTCCCCGTTTCCTACGAACGTTCGATGTCATCGAGAACATGAGGCGCTCTGTCGTCTGATGAAAAGAAGTCGCCGGCACATATGTCGGCGACTTCTTCGGTTTTACAGCCATGTCATTGCCGATCCATCATGAAAGACGTTCCTCGAAGGAGTCCAGCACTCCCCGCATCCGTCCCATGAGACGGATGAACTCCTCCCTGTTCTTCTGATCGAGCCTTCCGATATGGTCCATATCGATTGTATCGAGCGTCTTCAGGGACGTGTTGAATGCATCAATCGGTCTCATCTTCGCCCGGGAGATGGCCGTCTCGTCGGCCCTACGGTCGATGAGGGAGGCGGCCTCGTCTCTCAGGTCCTTCATTTCCGAGTTGAGCTGCCTCATGGCCTCCAGGTCGACCTTCTCTTTTCCTTGAAAAGCGTCGGCGACATCATAAACGATTTCGTCGAATTCTTCGAGGAACGCCTCTCGATTCGATGCCTTCAAGATGTCATTTCCGATGCGACGGATGTATCTGGTCAAGTCCTTGTTCTTGGAGATCGTCAGCGCTGTGAAGAGCGTGTCCGTCACTCGGATCCGTTCCTCCTCGTCCTTCTCGTTCTTCAGGATGCCGACCATCTCCTGGAGGGGACCATCCAGCTCCAGCTCCCTCGCGAGATAGAATTTTCCGTCGGCGTTGATGAACTCCAGGTACTCGACCATCAGTTTGGCCTTCTCGACCATCTTCTTGACCTCCGAGAGCTTCTTGTTGGTGTTCAACGCATACTCCTGTTCCGTGAAGTATTCATTGACGACGATGTCATTATAGACGTCGACGAGGTTATCAATCGGATTGTAGTCCACCGGGCGCTCCTCACCATGCTGCAGGTTGAGCTCGAGCCGTTTGATGTCGATATCGGAGAGCCCTTCTTTCGGGTCGAGGATGATCGCCTCGAAAAAGACATCCATCCCGTGGTCACGTCTCAGATGACGGAGACAGGTGAATCGACGGTTCCCGTCCACGATGGTCCCATCGTTGAGCACCACACCTGGGACCCGCTGTCCGAAGTTCTTGATGTTGGCCTTCGTCTTCTCGAGCGCCCCTTTGTTCGACTCGATGATCATCTCCTCCACCTTGTCGTTGTATTCATTCTTGTCAAGGGTCGAGACGTCCTCCCCCTCTGACTCGACACGGTTCATCCAGCTGATGATTCGTCCGTTCCGTCGATTGTAGACCAGGTGCTCGAGGGGGATCCGATACACATCGAATACCCTCGTCTCCCCTTTCAATGTGAGCTTCCTCTTCTGCTCGGTAAGAGATATATCTTCCCCAATCCGTTTTCTGAGATTGATGTTCTCTGGCCCTTTCCTCATGTCCAATCCCTCCCCTGTCATTCGTCAATCGAATAGATGCTGTCCAGAAATGTCTGTTTGTCCTGATAGAGCTTGCCTGTCTCCGGAGAGAAATGACCTCCTCGGTCCCGAATGGCCGAGACGATGGCGCTCTCATCAAAGAGGAGATGAAGGGAGGTCTCGATGTCCTCTTTCAACTCGAGGGGCTCCATGCCCCCATCCTTTGGGAGATGCTCGATGAAGAGACCTCCAAGGCTCCTTGCCCCTTTCCCAAAATAAAAGATGTCACCTGAGCCGGTCCTGATTGCCCCGATTTTAGGATGCGAATGTAAGAGTCCCTCGAAAAAAATATCCTCTAGACCGAGCTCCCACAAGGACGACTCTACCTGGTGATGAATCATCGGGACAGTGAAGTATTCCCATTGCTGTCGTTTGACGTGTTCGATCACCTCTTTGATGAATCCCCTCACGACACCCTTGTTGACGCCCGCCTTCCTGAGCCTTGTCAGATGGATGTACTGCCGTTCATCGAACCGAAAGATATCATGTCTATCTTCCAGGTCCTTCACCGCCCTTTTGAAAGTGGCGGTCTTGAATGCAGGTTCGTCCGGGACGATGAAGAAGTCGCTCGCGACGAGTAGTTTTTTAAAATATGAATCTGCGCTATCGTGGTGTGAACGAAGGACGAGGCCTCCCCGTAGGGTGAAGCCACAACGTTCCAGGGAGACGGGATTCATGAACCTCGCCTTGAAATCCTTCACTTCTCTGAACATGCCTTCCAGTTCTTCAAGGGTATAGATGTCCCTCGTGAGACGCCTCGAGAACCAGTCGATTTCTCGCTTCGTCGCTCCCGACATCGTGACCCCGATCATGCCGTCCGGTGAGACGAGTTCTGGTAGCGCATCCTTCAACGTCCGTCTCACGCTGCGAGGGGACAGCCCGAAACTCGCATGCAAGATTTCAAGGAAATCACTGATTTCCATCGGCCCATGTCTTCGGACCAGTCTCTTCAGCCAGACCGACTTGTCGTCCACACCGATTGCGATTTCGGGGAGGCGTCCCATGGTCACGTTCTTGACGGTGACGTGGTGTCTGATGATTTGATGGAGCTCTTCATGCGTGATGCAGTCCAAATCCTCCATGAGGGATGGGTCGAGGCCGAAGATGTGTTCGGTGCTATAGAAGCCGGGCTCCAGCCTGAGAAGTCCCCTCAGACGTTGGAGGTTTCGTTTGGTGAGCACCGAGGCGTCATAGAATCGATATCGATTGTCCGAGAAGAGTATCCGGCACGACCTAGAGGCGATGGATGCGAGCTTCCTCTCATCCGCTTTGAGCCTCTCGGCCGTCCACTCATCGAACTGCTCGTCGAGAAAGGCGTCATAGAGGGTCTTCAATCCATCGATGGACATGTGTGCCTGACCGGCGTTCATCCAGCACACATGCTCGAAGACCCCGGTCATGGTGGCCTCTTCGAGATTTCCCACACGGTTCACGAAGACAGAGAGGTGACGCCTGAACCGGGCGCGCTGCACCTCGTTCAACCTGGCATACATCCCTCTGACATCCCCCTGGTCGCTTCGTACCTTGAGGGACAGGAAGCGGTACATCCGAGCGTCTTCGGCGAACACCGCCATGAACAATTCTTCGGTGAACGCATAGGACTTGAACCTGTTGAGGTATCGTCGGGCGTCCGAGACATGCGTCACCGGCATCATCGCCAAAGCTCTCTTGAGTTTTTTCTTGAAGGTCCGGAGCGGTAGTCCCCGGCGTTCGGCGAGCACGAGGTCGTCCAGACCGGTCTCTAATTTTGCACGAACGAGCTCCGACTCCGGGATGTCATCCGAGGACAACAGCGAGGACAAGGTCCGTGTCCTCTTCTTGAAGTTCTCACCGTCCGATTTGACGAATCCATGCCTCGAAGATCTCTCGAGCAGATCGGCGACATCATCCTTCTCGGTCTCCAGGAGGGTCGCCACCTCTTCTAGGGAGAAGACGTCGCCGAGTTCGTCATATACGTTCTCATAAAAGACATGCTCGACTCCTTTCCTCGCGATTCTCCTCTCGAATGGCTCCCTGTCCGTCCGACCCGCTCGTGCGCCACGCTCCCCAGGCCCGCTTTTCATCTCTCATTCCTCCTCCCTTGACCATCAGACGGCATCTCGTCCGATTTTGAATACATGTATTAGGTCTAGTACCCAGGTATTCATTTTTTTGTCTCCACTTTCCTATCTTTTTCCCTGATTTTTAGGGGACGTATCATCATTTTTACAAAGGAGGGATATCTCTTCGATGACTCATCTGTCCCGATACACCACCTCGTCTGTTTATTTGAAATCGACAAAATGGAGGAGGTCCGCGCCTTCGGCGGACCTCCTCCATCTAAATCGTTCGACTATCGGTTCAATCGAACAGGGCGACGATGTCGTCATAGTTCACGTTCGGGTCAGGTCGGAGCTCGCCGTTCTCGATCGCCTCGAGCATACGCTGCTCCTTCTCCTTGAGTCGGATGTAGATCTTCTCATCGACCATGTTCTGTCTATCGGGCTGGCCCTCCATCATCATGTAATGATAACGGGTGTATTGTCCCTCTTGGAGTCCCAGACGATGGATCCGGTCCCTCGACTGGAGCATATGGGTGAGGTTGAACGAATACTCGAGATAGACCGCATCGTGACAGACGTGATGGAGCGACACCGACTCCGCCAGCGTGTGCGGGTTCGTGACGATGACATCGAACTCACGGTTCTGGAAGGCACGGATCAGTCGCTCGCGCTCCTCCTGTGGCGTGCTGCCATAGATGACGGCAGACCTGATCCCGTTCGACAAGAGCTCCTCATGGACCCTGTCTATCGTATGCACGAACATGCACCAGACCACCGCGGTCTTGCCCTCCCTGTGGAGGGAGATGACGGTGTCGATGGCACGACGGAACTTCCGTGTCTCTCGGACGGACCTGAGGAGACGTATCTCCTCCATATCCAAGGAGACATTAGGCTGCCCCTCCCCGTCCAAAAGAGGGATTTCAGCCGCATCCTCCCCGAACATCTCCTCCATGTCGATGTTCCGGAGGACGAGCTCCGGGCTCGATGCCGCCTGGATGAGGCGGATGTACAGGGTGAACGGGTTCCCCCGGTACTTCCGATAGAGGAGGTCGATGATGCGCTGTTCCGAGTCGTCTGCGACGATTCTGTAGAGGATGTCGTCATCCGCATCCGGCACACCGAGCTCCCGCTTGTTCGTTCGCCAGAAGAACGGCGCCAGCTTCGTGTTCACCTCTTGGACCTTCGACTCGTTCGGTTCCTTTAGCTCGTAAGGCTTGAAATTGAAAAATGACTTGTATTCCTCACCGTACAGGATGTTGAGGAAGTTATAGATGTCCTCATAGGTGTTGGGTATCGGCGTCCCGGTAAGGACGAACTTGTAAGGCGCAAGGGGCGCCAACGCCTTCGCGGACTTCGCACGTATGCTGTTCAGCCCCTTGATCTTATGAACCTCGTCAAAGACCAGCATGGTGGAGCGGTCGATCACCTCCGAGAGGACCCGTTCATATTTCCCGAGCGACTCGTAGTTGACCAGGATAAGGTCATAGAGGTGGGCGTCGGTCTTCAGGGCGAGCAACGGCTCGACCGAGTCATGGATGTCGAGCACCCTGAGGTCTCGCTTGTCCCCAAAGTTGGCACGGAACTCGTCTTTCCATGAGATGAACGTGTTCTTCGGCCCGATGACGACGAGTCGCTCGACCTTGTTCACCTCTCTCGAGGAGAGGTATGCATACGCGCCATAGATCATCGAGGTCTTCCCTGCGCCCGGGACGGAGAAGTTCGCCGCCTTCTGCATCTCGACCATATAGAAGGCCGAACGCATCTGCCGCTCCCGTAGCTTTCGTTCGAGTTCCCTGTCCACCAGGCTCGAGAAGGTCTCGTACTTTCGTTGAACCTTCTCATCTGACGATTTGAGGAGACGCGCATACTCCGCCCTCTCCTCGATCATGAACTCCTGGTCTCCCAGGTATTGCCGGAGACGTTCGGTGACGACGACCTCGAAGCCACGTCTTCCCCCGAGGCGTTCCAGATGGCTGATCACCTTCTTGATCTCCACATAGGTGAGATCCGACCGGAAGGCAGGATACCCTCCGTCGCAGAACGGCACGAGCGTCCTCGTCAATGTGCGCTCGTTCGCACGTAACTTGCCGGGCGCCACCCGGTCATGGACGACGAGCCTGCCCTGATCCAACGTCAGGACCAGGGCGTCGTCCAACAGCATCTCCTTGTCCAATATGATTCTCCCCTTGTCTCTTCTCAGGATATGACTCAGCACGAGCTCCTCGAACTCCCTGACACGGACACCGTGTCTGCCCGAACCGTCGGACCAGAGGCTCTCGAACTCCTCGATGGCCCTGTCGATCTTTTGACGGTCGAAGTCTGAGCACAGCCAGGTCCCGGTGACGTCGAACGACTCATAGTTGTGCTCGATGGCGGCGCGTGTCTCGTTGTTGGACCCGGTGAAATAGAGAATGTTCCCTTCCGCGTCCTTGACGAGCCCGAACTTGGAGTGGAACAGTCCGGCACGGATGAAGCCGACCCGGACGTCCACGACCCCTCTCGCGATGAGATGGGCCAGGTTCGAGAAGTCCGCCTCTTCCTGGAGGGAGAGCTTCTCGTCGAGTCGGTCCAACAGGTCCTCCTCGAGCTCACGTCTCAGACGATATCCGTCGGTCATCTGAAGGAAGTCCTCCTCCGCGATCTCCTCGGAGATGATGAGGCGCATCCTTCCGCCGTTCCGGACCAGCCCTTGAATCCCTCTCGCATAATGCGCGAACGCCTTCCCGCTGAAATACCCGCTTACACGGTCATAGGAGACGGCGTTCGACAGGACCGGCTCATAGAAGGTTTTCGCGATGCTCGTCTGGTTCGTATAATATGAGGGTTTCAGGTCGAGGAGGCGAAAGTCCGATTCGGCCCTCATAGGGAATCCAGTCTCTCCCGCAATAGGTTCACCAATCGGTCGAACTCGCCCTTCGTGTGTGCATCCATCCTGGACACCTGCTCCGTGTCGATGTTCTCGAGCGCCTTGAGCGAGGTGTTCAACGCGTCGACCGGTTTCATCTGGGCTCGTGTGATGGCCGTCTCCTCGGCACGACGGCTCACGATGTAAGATGCCTCGGAACGTACCTGTTCGAGGTCCTTGTTCACCTCTCGAATCGTCGAGATGTCGACGGTCTCCCTCTCTTGGAAGGCATCGTGTACGTCATCCACGATGTCCTCGAACTCCTCTAGGAATTCCTCACGGTTCTTGCTTCCGAGGATGTCCTTCCCGATTTTACGAATGTAACGGGTGAGGTCCCTGTCCTTCGAGGTGCTCAATGCCGTGAAGAGTGCGTCCTGTACCCGGATGCGGTCCTCCTCATCCTTCTCTTTCCGCAGGATCCCGGTCATCTCCTGTAGCGGACCGTCGAGTTCGAGCTCACGTGCGACATAGAACTTGCCTTCCGCATTGATGAACTTGAGGTACTCGACCATGAGGTCGGCCTTCTCGAGCATCTTCTTGACATCGGATTCTTTCTTGCCGATGTTCGCCGCGTATTCCTTGGTCGTGAAGTAACGGTTGATTCGGATGTCGTTATAGACGTCGACCAAGTTGTCGATGGCGTTATAATCGACCGGACGCTCCTCCCCATGCTGGATGCGCAGCTCGAGTCGCTTGATGTCAGCGTCCGTCAGTCCCTCCTCAGGATCGAGGATGACGGCCTCGAAGAAAAGGTCTCCCCCGTCCTCACGCTTGAGTTGACGAAGGCAGGTGAATCGTCGGTTGCCGTCGACGACGGTCCCGTTGTTCAACACGACACCGGCATGGATTTGCCCCAGGGCCTTGATGTTCTTCTTCGTCTTCTCGAGGGCGGTCCGGTTCGAGTCGACGATCATCGTCTCGACCTTCTCGTTATACTCGTCTTTTGAAAGCTCGTCCACGACGACCCCTTCGGACTCGAGTTTGTTCATCCAGCTGATGATACGTCCGTTACGCTTGTTGTAGAGAAGAAGGTCGAGAGGGATTCGATAGACTTCGAAGCTCCGCATCTCGCCTTTCAGAGCCAACTTTCGTTTCTGGTCAGTTCGCATGATATCCTTTCCGACCCTTGCATGTAAATCAATCTTTTCAATATTGGTTTCTGTTCTCAATCTGATAACCCCGTTCCTGATGAATGTCTAATGTATGTCTTTGTTTCAATAGATGCTGGACAGGAAGGTATCCTTGTTTCGATAGACCTTCCCTGTCTCAGGTGAGAAATGGCCTCCGCGCTCTTTGATCGACTCGATCAACTTTGCTCGGTTCAAGGAAATCTGATAACGTTCCTCGAGCTCTGCCATCAGAAAATGGACGTCCAGACCATCTTCAGAGGTCATATGTTCGAGATAGAATTGTCCGATTGCCCTCTTCTCTTTCGCAAAATAAAAGATGTCCCCTCCAATGGTCGGGATGAAGTTCACCCCGTCTTGTAGTCGGATGAGCCTCTCATAAAAGACGTTCTCCATTCCAAGATTGAACAATGGAGAGTCGATTTTTTCTTGAATCTGCGGTAACGTGAAGTACTCTTCTCCAAGCCCGCTCGCGAACCGCACAAGTTTGACGATTTCAACCTCGATTTCTTGTTTCGTGATACCTGAACGCTCCATGCGACCAAGGCTGATGTAATGGTCTTCGTCGAATCTGAATATCTCTAGATTCGTCTCGAGGTCCTTCAGCACTTTAAAATATGTCTGCGTTCTTGAAGCGGGTGTATACTCTATCCGGTACAAATCTTGAGCCCTGATCTTGCTCCTGAAATAGGATTCTCCGCTGCCGAACTCCTGCCTGACGATGAATCCTCCCCTTATGACATATCCTACGGTCGAAAGGACAGCCTTGTTTAGAAACTTGTCATACAGTTCAGGTTTGTCCGGATAGGCATCCAAGAGTTGGTCGAAAGTATAGATATCTTCGACAAGGACAGAAGAGAGCCACTCTCCTTCTGCGAGCGAAATGGAGGGCGTTACAGTGATCAAGATGTTATTCGGGGTCAGGTGGTGCGCAAAATCCGTTTGAATCAAACTGCGCATCGAAGGGACGTGCAGTCCAAAGTTGCCCTCCAGGTATCCCAAGAACTCCTCGAGTGGCATGGGACTATGTTCTCCGATGAGATGACGTAACCAGGTCTTCTTGTCCTCGACATTGATTGCCAGCTCTGGCATCCTCCCCATGATCACATGAGGGTGATCAATCTTGTTTTTGATGAGATTATGGAGTTCATATGCATCCTGACAATCCAACTCTCGCATGAGCTCTCTGTCTAAATCATAGATGAAGCGGGCATGGTAGATTCCTGGTTCCAGGTTAAATAATCTTCTAACCCTCTCTAACCGATCTTCGGTGCACACATCCGGCGAGTGATACCTGACTCGTAGACCATTGGAGCCGATAATATGTTCCGAACGGCTTGCCAGGCCCATGAGGCTCCTCTCGTCGACCCTCAGACCAATCGCAGTCTCTTCGGGAAAGAAATCATCGATATATTGTTGATAAAGGACTGCCACCTCCTCGATGCGAAGTGCATGATCGCGAGCATTCTCGAACACCACTCTCTCAAGGATGCTCTTCTTGCTAAAAGGGACCAGACGATCGTCAATCGGAAAGACGGAGAAGTATTGCTCAAAGTTCCTCCTCTGCTCCTCGTTCAACCTCGTGTACATTTCCAACATGTCATTTGTACCACTTTTGGCCTTTGCATCCAGAAGCCTGAAGATTGCAGGACTTTCCTCGAATATCGTCACAAATGCTTCCTCTGTCATAGCAAAACGCCGGAACCTGCGCAGGTATCTTTTGGCTTCTTTCACATGCGATATCGGAATCCACTCCAGCGTCGTCTTCAATTTCTGTGAGACACGCTGCTTTGAGACATCCAACCTGTCCGCCATTTCTTGTAAGCTCAATCCTTCCTCGAATCTCATTGATACGAGTTCTTTATTCGGAATATATTCAGACGACATGATGTCCTTGAATGCTCGTCTTAATTTTTCCACATCATGTCCATCTACCTTCAGTAAACCCTTTTCTTCAGCTCTTTTCAAAATAACGGAGAGGCGCCTCTCGTCGACTCTGAGTCTCCCCTTGAGCTCTTCCACAGCGAACTTTTTAGGGAGCGAGTCGTAACAGTTGCTGACGAACTCTCTCTCTAACACGTTCATCTCTCTTTTCCCGATTTTATCAGAGACTTCCCCCCTCACATGGCCGAGATGAGCGACACTAGATCCAGAGCTCTCGAAGGAGGCGCCCATCTCCACCTCGAACGCTCGATAAGCACCCATAAGCTTTTGATACGTGGTCAGTCTGTTCCGTCCCCCGGTCATCTCCTTGAACGTGTCATAATCGACATCTTTGAAAGATATGTAATCGAATCCTCTGCTTCTCAGTAATCTCGGGAGTGATTCATTTACCCCCATACCCAGAAAAATCAGATGGTAGAAGGTCCTTCTCGAACACAATTCATAGAATCTTTCGGGTCCGTATAATTCGACGAGTTCGCCAAGGGTGATTTTGACCGGCTCTCGAAACTTAATGAGCGTCTCCTCATCCCCCATCAGAAAATCATCAGGTGTCAACCCTTGACGTATCAATTGGACTGCCGTATGAAACGTGAAACGATATCCTTCCTTCTCAGCGACATCGATCAACCCCAAAAAACTATTTTGTAGATCTTTGAGGGGGATATCATGATACCTGCCTCCCCCTTGACCAGGTAGTCTGTCCATTCCTCATCTTCCTCGCAATCTTTGTCATGGTCTGTGTTGAGATTTCAAATAAGCCTCTAGGGCACGGCGTATGATTTCATCTTCAGTGACGTTCTCTTTTTTGGCGAAATCGAGCAACCCCTTGTAAAGGACATCTTCCCGGTCATCAAAACTGATTTTTATGTTCAGGGTCTTTTGCCTAACATTTTCGATGACACGACTCCCCTGCCGGTCGAGCAGCATCCTCTTCACCTCGCGCAACTCCTCACGCGTCATCTCATACACGCCCTTCTCCCCATTCTTCGTAGGGTAGGTCTTCCCTTCCAGAAGTGCAGGTCTCGGGTCCTCCGGCCAGGAGAGGAGTTCGGCGAGTTTCGTCGCGCTGAACTCTTGCTCGATCGTCTTCTCCAATATCTTCGGTCCGAACGTGTTCCAGAAGGAAACGAATCGGTTTACCTGAGAGTGCGACATCCCGATCTTCGCCAGGAAATCTTGCCAGTTCCCCTCTTGCTCCTTGAATCCGTCCCTTGTTTCAGGGTCGCGGAACAGGCTACTCGCATGGGCCAGTATACGACATTTTTCGACAAAACTCGTGGCTTGAATGGCATCGATGTGGTTATAGTACTGTACGATGCCCGCCATGTCCTCGGGAAGCCTCTTCGTGATGACACGCGAGAGGCCCGTCGCCGGCAGGGACTGGTAAGGGTTCGCCACGGTCGATGTGGCAGAGAACTCCTTCACCGCCTCGACTTGCTCGCTTCGATTGTCCGAATCCCCTGATCCTTGTCTCACCGGCAGGTTTGCATTGAACGTTGAGATCTTTGGTGTGTGCTTTTTACGATTACGGTTCATAACGAGAGTACCTCCTGTGCAAGCTGTAGGTATGCGTCCGTCGCGGGACTCTTGTGGTCGATGACCGGTCGGGACTCACGCTGCAGTGTCTGGACCTTCACCGCATACGGTATCGTCGTCAGGACCGGGATGCCCACCTCTTCCCCGAGCTCCTCGAGTTCCTCCACGGTCGTCGTATCCCCCTTGGAACGGGCGCTCACCATGGTGGGGATGAAGGCCGCGATATGAATGTCTTCTCGGAAGCGTTTCATTTCTTCCAGTTCCTCGGGAGCCGAGTAGACCGCGTCCATCGAGAACTTTTGCATCTGGACAGGCATGATGATCCGGTCCTGGGCGACCAGCGCGCAGCGCGCATAGGGATTCAAGGCGGATGTCGAACCCGGGCAGTCGATCAGGCAGATGTCGAACAACTCTTCGAGTTTCGCAAGCTCCTCGCTCAGACGATATTCATAACCGATTTGACTGGTCAGGTCACTCGGCGAGGCGGATCGTCTCGTCGGGACCAAGTAGATCGTTCCTGTCTCGTATTCGCAGGTCACGATGACCTGTTCGATCGGTGTATAGAACGGGTCGTTCTCCTCTAATAGACAATCCAATAACACCTTGCCCTCATAGTCGTTCGTCAGACCGAGGCCGTTCGTCGAGGACGCCTGGTCATCGGCGTCGATAACGAGTACACGCAACCCGTCCCTTGCATAGGCGTGAGCTAGATTGATGGTCGTGGTCGATTTCCCGACCCCTCCCTTACGGTTGTACAACGCGATTTTTTTCATGACTGTTCTCCTTGTTCGTCTATGTCGTCGATGATGTTGTCTGATACGGTTCGTTCAATCATTTCGGCCAGTAACTCGCTGACACTACGGTTATGGGCATGCGCATACTGCTGAAATTGTTCCGACAGGTCGCTCGGGATACGAGCGGACAAGATTGCCGATGACTTCTTCTCCTGTTGGAACGGTCTCACCTTGAGTGGCGTGTGCGTTCCTCCCTTTCGGAGGTCACGGATTTGTTTCACAGTGAGCTCCTCGACTTGCTTCCTCTCACCGTCGATGTATAGGCCCTGCTCGACCACCTCATCTATATTATCCAGATACATGAGCTCAAAGATTTTGGATGCGGGGAGGCTCGACAATGATGATTCTAGTGGATGTAACGTGTCATAGGCTTTGATGTATCGAGATGCGAGCGAGGCGGACATCGAGACGGCCTCTAAAAAAGTGCCCCACTCCTTTTTGTCATGCATCTCAGATCGTGCGATGACGAGTCGTTTCCCGATTTCGAACACTGAGATCGTCTGCACTTTTGCGAGTTCATTGATCTCATAGACGAGATCTTCGACTTCCTTCGAGACAGGGAGCTTTTGCACGAGGGAACTGATATTCGTCAGCCCGCTCTGGTAAGGGTGTTGCTCACTCGGTTTGACCTTGTGGATGTTTCGGTTCCTTGCCTTCATACGGAATCACCCCTGGATGCTCGTACAATTTTCGCCAACTCCCGAAACGGTTCGGATAACTGTTTTGATTCCTTCGAGCGGTATTGGATGACACTCTTCCCGCTGTCCGCCGCCTTTTCAATGAAGGTCGAACGTTTCACGACAGGCAAGATGGACAACGATTCAGCCGACGCGATTTGTTCCATCGCCTCGAAGTATTCTTTATCTGCCTTCAGCGTATGGTCCATCGCGACAGGTAGGACACCGGTGATCTCCAAATCCGGATTATAGAATTTTTTTACCTTTTGTACCGTACGGATGGTGCTTGCAAGCTGATCAAAGACGAGCTTTTTCGGCATGAACGGGATGATGGTCATGTTCGAAGTCGAGAGGACGACTTTTGAGAGCTCATTAATAGAAGGGACCGAGTCCAATATGATCCAATCGAACTCATCCTCGAGCGGCGAAATCATATCCTTTAATAGGAAGAGCTTGTCTTGTTCGGAGATCACATTGATCAACCTGGCATTTCGTTCATTCGAAGGGAGAAGGCTGACATGATACGTTTCATCATCGAACAGAATGTCCTTGATGTCTAGATTTCGTGTATGTACGTCGAACATGGTCATATACTTGATCGTGTCGGACTCTTTCAACATCAGTTTACTCAGAGACCCTTGGGGGTCCAAATCGATGAGTAGGACACGTTCCCCCAACTCCCCTAGCGCATAGGCCATATTCAAGGAACATGTGGTCTTGCCAGACCCGCCTTTCGAAATATAAAACGTCAAAATGTTCATCTTCTCTCCCCTTTCTACTTCTAATCATGCCATACTCTTTTTTTTGATACAACAAAAACAACGGTCAATCCACGCTATAAATCAAATTAATCTGTATACAACACAAAATTAGTACGTATACAACATCAAATAATTGTATACAACATACGTCATCATAGATTTCCGTATACATTTCGACGTCGAAATGTATACGGTTTTACCACTCAAATCTCTCATATATCGTTCACTGCCCAAATAAAAGAGACTCCAACATCATGCTAGAGTCTCTTTCTAATCATCAAAAGTATTTAGTATTCAATTGCCTCCATTCAACGTTAAGGATGTACATTGTTCTAACAAAGAATCCACGTCGATTTAAATTAGTTCTCAACTTGATGTATTGGATCCAAGAGTGAAACAGAGAGCTCTCCTAAAGTGTAGACACCGTCATCGACTCTATGTAAATGTTCAAATATCGCCTCGGCTGTGACACAAGGGACACCGATTATTTGAGTCACATATTGATGAAAGATTTCTGCTGCGAAAATCTCATCCAATGCCTGACCGGCAGATATGAGTCTCTCTACATCATGTTTGACCTCTTCCATTTCTCTATCTGTGATTTCATCACGATATGTCCAGTGTCCTTCATTTTCAGTACCATCGAAACCGATTATCACATAATCCATACCATAACGAATGGTTTGGCTCATACCAATGACCTCCTAATGGATGATATATACTTTATTGTATGAGGACTTCACATCCATCCTGACTGAAGGATGTGACACCTTTATGGAATCGGGCTGACAGTTTTTCGAACGTGTACTATGACTTAAATCGTTATCTATCATTAGAGTCTAAACAAGTCCCGTGTACATGGTAATCTAATAGAAGAATAAAAAACCATATTCTTATAAATATAAAAGATTATATAGAATGAATAAGGATTAAAGAAGGATTGAAAGAGTTGGAAAAATGGAGGACGCATAAATCCTTGTGATACCAACGTTCACACGAAATAAAGAGACTTGCATATCTGTCATGATCAGTTTCTTTTCTTCAAAGAGCCTTCTTTTTTTTCGTACCACTTTTGATAAATTGAACGACTTCTCTCTTTTTTTTCATGAGAAATTTGAAATACAGATTAATAGATTTGATTTTTTTCCAAAGAGGCTAATCAAAGGAGGTCCATGGCCCGGACGGTCCTCCTTTTGATGGAAGACGGAGAGATATATTGCATATTCATATGGTTTTCATACAATTTTTCAAAAAAAGGCATGACAAAAAGGCCATCATGCGATAGCCGATTTTTCGATTCTGGTCTTTAATTGCTGATGGAGGTAGAGGATCGGCTCACTGAAGAAGAGTCGATGCTCACTCGAATGCACGAGATTCTCACGGTGGTGGAGGAACGCTTGTTTCAAGTCGGACAAGACCTCACGGAACGCCGATGCTCCGAACGTGTCACTCATCGAATAGAGGGATTCCCTGCTCACCTTCAACACATCGAAGTCGAAGAACTCGCCTACCCGTTTCCGCAATTCGAACCAGGCGATCTGAGTCTCTGAACGTTCTTCCTCCCGGATGAGTTTGCTGTCCCGCGCGCTGTCCAATGTCATCTCAACGAGGACAGGTCGAGTGATGTCCTGTACACGTTTCTTGAGCGTCACGTTCTGCTTCACCACATTCAAGAAGTGGCGGCTGTCCTCTACGAGTGAGACCTGGAGGAACTTCAACCGTGACATCATCTTTTGGATGGCAAGTTTGTGGCCACAGTATTTTGGTAAGAAGCCTTTGATCTCGTCATAGGTGAGGATCGCCTGCTCATTCGACTGGACATGCACATCTTTTTCGACTTGGACGAGCGTACGTAACGCAAGTCGTAAAGCGTTCACATTATCAAGCGAGAGGAGTTCAGCGAGAAGGTCATGCCAAATAGACGTGTACCCGGTCTTCGAGACGACAGAGGCTCCGTCCACAAAAAGGTCACGATAGTTTTCAAGATAATCGTTCAGTTCGATGGAGAGCACCCCAGGAAAATGACGGACAAGTCGCAACAATCCATGGCTTTCGAACATTTTCAGGTTGTTATGTAAAGAACGGACAGATGTATGGGCGGAAGTGGCAAGCTCCGTGTCTTCCATGAATTCGATCTTGCCTTGGTCGTCCGCATAAGAAAGAAGGGTCAGAACGTGACGAATCCGCGATTTTGTCCATTTGAAGGAAGTGAAGCATGCAGGGATGTTATAGTGATGCTGTTCGTATCGATAATGTTCATCTCGTTTTGTCCAACGAGTCAATCCACTCATCGCGACGAGTAGTTTGTTCGCGACTAAAATGTGACGGTTTCTGTAAGCCACCTACCCTACACCTCCTCTATCCTAAAATATGCTAGTTTCAGTATCTTGTTCTTTCGAGATGGTGTCAAAGTGTGGGTTTGGTACGATGAATTGCGACCAAATTTGATGAAACGTTGATGTTAAGCCATTTTAGAGCTATAAAATTGTGTCGTTTCAGTACGACTTTTCGCGACCACATTAAGAGGGATTGCTTAAGGAAGCCGTTTAATAGTCTTTTTAAGTAGAAATTTCAGCAGAATAGTGTTCAAAATGTCGTCTCAGTACGACGGTCTGCGACCATTTTCATAAACATGTCGTCTCGGTACGACGAACCACGACCAAAACCGTCAATAATGCAGTTTCGGTACGACGGTCTGCGACCATTTTCAAGAAATGAGGGCTGATTTTTTTTTGAAGATTTTTTCGAAACGGTACGGTCGGTCGCCCCGGTGCGACAAATTGCGACAAAAATCTTGCATATGTCGTCTCGGTACGATGATTCACGACCAAATTGCAGGTGATGTCATTCCAGTACGACGGTCTGCGACCAATTCTTATAAGAATGTCGTTCCAGTACGAGGAATTTGGCGTATTTCAGCATACATATATCAAATTGGTAAATTTGATACCGTTTTTGTTAGTCAAAAATGTCATTTCAGTACCGCCAGATTCACCTATGACCTTTTTCAAGTCAAATCTAGGACGCGAGACCGCGAAGTCCCAATCGTTTCCGCTCATTTGTACCCTCGGATGTCTTGGCGTCAAAGACGTGACAGATATCATTTCACGTGAAACATCAGATATTGCGAACGAACACAAAAAAGAAGCCCTCGGACCGAGAGGCTTCCCTTGAACTTTTCGAATCCCTGTCAGAGGAGCAATGTGTCCGTCTGATTCAATAGCTCCCAGGACTCGAGCGGATAGAACGTGAAGAAGTAGTAGTCACCTGAGCGGTGCCAGTCCTTCAGGATGAACCCATGCTCTTTGATGCGATCCAGGTTCACCTCGAGCTCCCGTAAGTTCTCCGACTTGCGGGACTTGTTGAATCGGATCGAATAGGTGAACTGACGCCAATGTCGGCGGACGGGGCTCTGCTCCCCTGTCTGGATGGAGGCGATTCGTTCCTTTTGGAGCACGAACGCCAGGTGATAGGCGAAGCTCCCCTTCAGCTGTTCGATTTGCTCGCCGTATATGCTGACGACCTGTTGCTTGAGCAGGTCGTCATAGACCTCCTCTGCCACGGTGACGACCACCTGGCTGTCAGCGAGGGTCGTCGCATTCTTGATCGTGACGGATGAGAAGAGCCCACGGATGAAGAGGTCCCCATCGTCGTTATGGCCCGCGACCCGATAATACCCGAGCTTCATCAGGCGTTTCGTCGTCAGGTCGTAGCTCTTCCCGCTCTTGTTGGAGTAGAGTTTCTCGACCAGGCGGACCAACGGGAAGATGATTTTCCTACTCGTCTGGAACGAGATGTCACGGTAGGACAGTATCTCGGTGAATGCCTCGAAGTCCTTCGGGTCAAGGTCGGGTACTTTCCCGTTCAGTTCCTGGATGAACTCCTTGCTGACCAGGACGGAGAGGTTCTGTGGGACCCCCTCCTTGTACTTCGGTACGACCGACTCATAGTTCAAGAGCTCGAGATTGAGCTGCGATGCGTCATTGAGCTTTTCATCGAGTTGATCGGTCTTGTTCTTGATACGGTCGGACATCCCGAAGAACGGGATGTCCACCGCCAGTGTCGGAGAATGATGGGCCACCCTCTTCGTGGAATCGATCTCCTTCGCCACCTCACCCAGTATCATCAGTACATCCGTCTTCAATGTCGTGGTCTTCTGATTCACGGTCTTTTGAGACCAGTATGGATAGGTGTGGATCAACTGGTTCGGGTCCTCTGCCCAGTCCTCAATCTCGGCGATACAGAGATTCATATAGTCCTCGATCGTTTTCACATGAAACTCTTTCTGGAGTCCCTCGGCACCCGCCACCTTGACATAGGCGGAGATCATGTCATGTTTTGCCCGGAGCTCCCTGTTGTACCCACGTGACTCCTGGTAGTTGCGGACTGCCGTCCTCACCCAGCGACGTTTCAATTTCATGAAAGAATAATAGCGTATCTTCTTGTATGCGCTCTCGATGTTCTCGAGCGCATAGTGCTCCTGGTATAGCGCTGCGACAAAACCATTGATGTCAAATATAGAGACGCTATGGAGGATTTCCTCCATACCGTGCTGTTTGATAGTATTAACCGCTTGAGAAATGATGAGTTGTTGGGAGCGGCTATTGGAGTTCGAATGGTTCTCCATGCTGATCACCTCTTCTCATCTAAATATAGCATAGCACCACGGGATAAGACCTTAAAAATCATAACGTTTAATTATTTCAAATACCGTAAATTCGATTATGTGCGCCGGCGCACACTTTTTTATGATGCGGAGAAGACGAAAAGTGAATTATAATAATATTGTAAGATAGAAAACATTGAAACTTATAAAGGTTTCTCCTACATAGAAAAGTTATAAAGAAAGAGGGAACATCATGAAAGAACATCTTGGTGTGTTTGATACATATATCGGTAAGGGTGCGAGACAGCTGTCGTGGGACGTCGGTCTGAACCCTGATCTGAACGAGAGCAAGGCGAAGACGTCAAACATCACGAAGCGACTCATCGACCGTCACAAGGAGACGGTCGAGCATCTGGAGGACGGGATTGAGGGACGATTGATGGTAAAGTCCGTCAACCTCAACAAGAAAGGCAAGTCTAAACAGAACACGGTCCTCGAGGTGATCGATTTCCTCTCCTGGGTGGAGACGGGATGGAAGGACAGCGCCATCATGAGATGTCTCGGGGAGACGACATACCTTTTCATGGTGTACGGGGAGAACAAGGAGGGGGATACGTTCTTTCTCGGCCCATTGCTCTGGAAGCCATCCGATGAAGAGGTCCAAGATCTTAATTCCTATTGGAAGATGGTGACAGACATATTGACAGAAGGGGTTCAGATGTGGGAAGCCACTTGGGGAAAGGAAATAATCACAAAGAACAACCTTCCTGGGCAGAGGGCGCACAAGATGGTGCATATAAGACCAAAAGCGAACAACAAGAACGACGTCACGCTCCTTCCCGACGGACAGACAATCACCAAACAGGGGCTCTGGTTGAACGCAAAATACGTGAGCGATATCGTAGGACCACTCTTCGAGATTCGAAAGGATGAAATCAATCTGAAGAGGGACATGGTGTCGAAAGGAATCGAGCTGAACGAGACGGATTTGGACTCGTTGAAAGGGATTGTAACGGAGAATGCTTACACCCCAGAGACCTTCGTGGAGGCTTGCAGGCAGGTCATCCGAGATTTCAATTTGGACTGGATCAGCAAAGACCTGGTGGAGAGTCTCGACTATAGGATCTCATCACCATACATCCTCGAGAAAAGGTACTTGGACAGCCGTTCATACATCGAGGAGGTCATCTTGGGGACCGACTATTTCAAGATGGAGGACACCCCAATCCTTTCCCATCCTTATGCGTCGAGGATGATTGCGAAGATGAGGGACGGTTGGAGAATCATCGAGATAGAGACGGACTTCTACATCACGGAACGCGCGCTCTCCAAGGCCGGTATAACCGTTCGTTTGCTGGAGTCCTATCGCGAATCGGTCCTCGATCAGATGGAGACCGGTCGCTTCTATACGATAGAGCAACTCGTCGACCTCGTGGAGAACGACCTGCTCGAGGAATATGGGTTCGATGAGAGGGTCTATGAGGGGATTCTGAGGAGACCGGGGAAAATCTCCAATGTGAGGGTCGGGGAAACATATCTATTCACTAGCGGGATGAGCCGAAACCTTCCTCAATCATTGATGGATGACCTGATGAAGCGGCGTCCGTTCCTGCGGTTGTCCAATCTACGCGAAGAGATCGAAGACACCTACGAAAAAACTTTCGGAGAGGGGGAGCTTGTTTCATTGCTAAAAAGGTCGTCCTATTATTTCGCCACTGACGTCGACATGGTGTTCGAATCGAAGGATGCTTATCTGTCTTACCTCTACAACGTATGATGTCATATGGGCCCTTCAAAAGTGTGCGCCGGCGCACACTTTTGAAGGGCTTTATATGTGTCGACAAGTCTATAGTAACGAAGGCAAAGGTTTAGATAATGAACTTGATTAAGAAGTGACTACAATTTTTGTTGAGATGAGTACATAAATATCTCAAAATTAGCTCTGGTAGCATATTGGATGTCAGGATTTAAGTGGGGCGAACAGGACTAATTTTGAATTTCTTTAATTAATAGAGAATATTCCTTCGACGTCGTGGGCTATTTTGTGGAATCGTTTCGCGGAAGATACCTGGAAAGACCCTATGAAAAAACATGTAGATGATAAGAGGAGGATATATAAACTTCTTGAAAACGATTAGATGACTTTGAATGTTGATTCGCGATTTTATAAAACAAGCGAAGGGTCAGGCGAGCTTTCAACGGAGACTTTGATATCTGTTAAGAATAGACATGATGCATTGAATACACACTCGTGGAGTTATACATACATGAAGAATCAACTCAATCCTGATTAAGAGAAGAGCAATTCTTTTCACATCAGATCTGTACAACGAGTGGATTGACAAATATAAAGAAAACTACAAGAAATTTTAGAATCTTACTGTATTGAATATACTTGTAGAAAAAAACTTTTAAGTCTTTTTCAAATATGGCGGGCACAACCAATCGATACTAAAAAATCTTTCAAGAGTATATTAAATTATGACAGGTTGAAAGAAGATAGAGCATCAAATGGTGAAATGAAAAAATCACACTTGGATCTACTCGAAACGAATAAAATTTCTGGATTTTTTGAATTGATGATAAATAATCACTCTTCAGAGTTAAAAGAGGTCATTAAATACCCTCACAAAAAGGGATTTTATGACCTCTTTTGTTAATTTGACACTGAGATAAATAATAATTTATTTTGAAACGATTTTAATTTATTTAATTTTCTTTGGAAAAAGAATAGCAAATTATGATTATCTCTTTAACACATGAAGCGGGTACGCAATGCAGGATACAGGGGGATAACCTACGTTCAAATGAAGCTATTATGTATCATAGAAAAGTATATTCTCTCTAATTAGATTAAATTAATCAAAAAAATAAAAAAGAGGAACAAACGGTACTAATTCCTTTGAAAATTTTAACTATAGTAAATTAAAACCAATTTTTAACCCTTATATTTACATGTATAGATTTCTTTGGAATAATGATGGTAACGCTTTCGGAATGTGGTGGTTAGTAATGAATATTTGGCTTTATATGAAACCGATATTAGCACAGAGGGTTCTTCTAGTGTGGATAATATTGCATATAGGTGTACCTTCCATATACTTGTGTAATCCTTATGCCAATAACCCTCTTGATTTCAGTGCATCTTTGAAATACATGGCTCTCTTCAGTTACATTAGTAGTTATTTATTATCTGTCATATTGACATATAAGTTGTTTTCAACCTATCGAGACAATCCATTCAAGCCGATTAAAAAACTCGAACTATCATTATTTCTAGGTGTTTCCGTTATTCTTCATTTAATAAATTTGTCACCTATACTTATATATATTGTATTTCTTTCCGTCACATATATTGACTTCAATTTAATTTTATTAATTACTGTATTGAAACTTTATTTCGCTTATTTTTATACTCTTTCGTCTACCTTTGTATTTATTGGAATTTTCTCAGGCGTTGGGTTCTTCAATTCATTTATAAACTCTTCTCAGTTTATTGTAAGAAAATTAGTGATAGTTCTTATGGTATTAGTGATTTTAGTCTACGAGTTTATACTGTATATTTCTAAAGCAAATATGTTGGGGTACTTCAGTGAAGTCTTTTTTTCGCAAAACGAACTGATTTATTGGATATATTTATTTACTCCTCTTTTTTTAATCTTAATACTCCCATTAATATTTTCTAGGCTCAAGACTGTATATAGAGTCATGGCCATGATGGGAGGGGTGATCATCACTTCTACAGGCTTGATATTGTTTATGCCTGATCCTGTTGAGGAAAAAAAGGATTTCGAACTAGATTTTTCTATCGATTCATCAAATGAATCAATGAATACCTTAAAAATATCGACTGATTTAAACAATATTCCTGTACTTGATATTTTAAATTCCAAAATCAAGTTTGATGAAAGTTATAACTTTACTGGTGATTTGAAAATTGAATCTAACCAAACGGGGAAACATAAAATAATTTTGGCCGCATATATGAATGTGGATAGCGTGAAAAATGATAACAACATTAATCAAGATTACGTACATAAAAATAATGTGTTGATTATAGATATATCTCGGAATACATCAAAATTAACTATTAAATATTCATACACCCCTAATATTGATAGGTTGATTACTGAGGAGTATGTTTTCTTCCCTTCCTATGAAGCATGGTATCCAAGGAACTATTTTGATTCCTGCACTAAGGAGGATAATTATTTGGAGATTGACTCTTTGAACTCAGAAATTAATATTAGTCCGAACATATGTTTTGGAGTGTTTTCAAAAGGTGACTTCTATCACAAAAATGAGGTTATTGTTCCAATAAAATGGTCTGGTTCTTTAGATAAATCAAAAATAATTAAAAAAATTAACAATCAAGTAACCGAATCACTATCAGAAACAAATAAGACTGTTCAATCTGTGTCTAAATTGGTTATTGAAACGAAGTCTGAATATAACAGTGGTCAAGGAGAAGACGATGTTTTTATTAATAGAGGAGTCATGACGGTTAAAATTGATCCTTTTATACCGTTACAAGATGTTTCTATAGAACAACGGATTATAAACCTAGTTCAAAAAAAATATAATGATAAAAACTAGCATTATGCATTTAAACGATAGATTGCCAGTATGTGTCTTATTACGAATCGGTAACCTGGGAGAGGAGGGCAAGCCTATTCTATCTTTTTCTAATGTAAGTACACTTTCAAAAAAAAATATAAGAAACATTACAAATTTAAATTTTGAATTTGTAAAAAGCTCGCTTGTGATTGGTGAATGCGATGATGAATTGGATTTATTGATATCGCTTTTAACGGGAACACAAAAATTGAGCAGTGGGAAAATAGAGGGAAATATAAATAAACTCCCTTCCGTGATTGATTTAAGGAACATGAGTCTATTCAAAAACATGAACGGGAAAAAAATAAGTAAAATCTTCAAAATTGACTCTAAATTAAAGAATGATCTTGAATCCTTCTCACAAAAATATTCTACTGACTTTCAAAGATTATCAGGGTATGAAAAATTTGAATTACTTTGTGATTTGGCGGTTAAAGACGGAGCCGAGGTTATATGTTTTATCAATCCAGAGAATCATCTTAACTATAAGGAGATTGACAAGTTTCTAAGATTGCTAGACAAAATCAATGAAAAACAGTGTGAAATTCTACTATTTACGACGAAAGAAATTTGGAACGAGAAATTGAACTCTTTTGATTGTTTTTATTTCTCAGAAGGTATCCTCAACAGGGAAAGGAGGTGAGAATATTGATTATCAACCAACCAAGTAAAAAGAAAAAGTTACCAGTGGTGGCTTCGTTGCTATCAGTGTCATTACTTGCTGCATCTTTGGCAATGGCAGCAGGTACATCAACTGCAAGTATCCGCCCGGGATCTTCTTCGGCAACAGGTAGTACGGTTACAGCTACAGGTTCATCGGGGAGCTTGACTGTTTCTAGTGCCGGTCCGACGTATTACGTACAGGGGTATGCTAAGCGTTCTATCTCTTTCTTCCCGGATACTAATGCAGCTTCAATTACTGCGTTACCAGCCAGAACAGTGACTACCGGCTTCTCGGCTACATCAGGTAACAAATACTATTCAAAAGCAAATACTCAGTCTGGCGCTACATCAATCTATGGCGAAGCGAAGACAAAAGTTAACTAATCTACCTAGACATCGGCCTCTTTATTGAGGTCGGTGTACTTTCTTTTTAAAGTGAGGTTCTTATGAGCAATAGTATACTTAACGAGTTAATATTTTTTTACTTCAAACAAATGCGGAAAAGCATATTTTATTTAATCAGTTTGATGTTGATTCCGGGAGTCATGGTGTTTAGGTTGCTTGATAAGCTTCAAGATACGTACGTATATATGCAATATCCCGAAGTTCTCAGTGGAATGATTATCCCTATTCAGGCTGTCATGTTACTTGTCAGCGTATATATGTATAGGCAGACATCCGAACAAGAACAATATAGAAGACACATTACATTTCCGAATATGATGTGGATTCAGTTTCAACGTATCTTTGCCTTGCTCATTACTCATACGTTATTTTCCATTCTCTTTATTGTTATAGGACTTATACCTGTTATTCTTTACTTTTGGACGAATGGAATATACACTACTCATTTTTATCAACAGCTCATGATTCATTCTATAATGTTTTATCTGCTGCCACTTCTCATAGCAGCTGTATGGGGAATAAACGCAGGACTCTTTTTCGGAAAGATGAGAATTGGAATCGTAATCCTTTTTATGTGCTGGGTTCTACTCGGACCATTAAATACAGAATTTTTCGATGATTTTTTCTTTGGTCAGGGTTTTAATGAACTACGCTCGTTTTTTTTCATAGGTCCACTTCAGCCAGAGGTTGTTTACTATGAACTGACTGGATACTTAAGTGACTTATCTTTGTTATGGAAAAATGTAGTGATTTTATTTGTTCATTTTGCGGTCACTTTGTTAATCATCAGCAGTTGGGGCATCAGAACCAGTCAAAAGGTTCGAATGGTTCTGACAGCTGTTGTGATTTTAGTATTTTGTATAATAACCTCACCTTTCGCATTGAAGAATGGACAATTGGTTTTTGATCGCTCTTTCGACATGGAGACGAAGAATCATTATTCAAAAAACTATCAGTTTGATTCCTCACAAGTAAAACCAATGTTAGATTACGATATCGAGAAAGTTGATATAGAGCTTGAGAATGGCAGTCAAGATTTGATTCGGGCGAGAGCAAACTATGTCATTCACTCGAATACGAATCGTATCGCGCTTTCCCTCTATCACTTATATGAGGTAACAGATATACTCATTCAGGATGAACCAGTTTCATATCAACGTGAAGGAGATTTCATTTTGTTAGAAGGGGTCCATTCAGGCGAATCGGTGACAATGACTGTAGAATATGTCATTCATAATAGTAATCGCTTTCCAATCACTGATCAAGTGACTTATTTGCCGGCATGGTTGAATTGGTATCCGATGAAGCAGTCCAATCCGAATAGCAGAGTTGGGGCTGAAAACTTTGATCCATTGATTGAACGATTTGATAGGATGCCGATTAGTTTAAATTACAAACCGGAACAAAAATTTGTTACCAACCTCACCATGGTTGAAGATACTGAATTCGAGGGATACGGAGCCGGAGTAACATTGATTGAAGGTACATTTGTAACTTATCAACAAGACGGAAAAGAGATTGTAGTTGACCAGTCATGGACTAGTCCGGTTTCATATTGGCCGGAGGTACAAGAAACAATCAGTTCGGTCAATGATATCACTGAAAAAGAGTTTGGGATTGCAAATAGAATTCCAGATATCGTAATTTTAGTGTCTCCCAACCATGAGAAATTCGGGTATCTTGACAAGCAGCATCTTTTACTTCATGTAGGGAGTACGCTACGGCTTGACCATGACTTAGTGGAGGTGGTCCGTGCGTATGTACCCGCTGCAATTTGGTCTAAAAACAAATCAAGTGGCCAGAACCAACCAACACAAACTGCGTTCGATGATGCGCTGTCATTCTGGATGGCTGTCGAATTAGGGCTCCCATCTCCTCAAGAACCTGATGTGTTCTTTATGAGAGATACTCTTACAAACGATGAGTTAAGTGCATCGAAGAAAAAAATCGAGGATTTCATGATCCGTTCACACGACGATCAACTCGTCTATTTAAAGCAATGGTATCAAGATCTCGAAAAATCAGTTGAAATGTAAACAGACCGGAGGATCTAGCATGATAAAAGTTGAACATATCGTTAAAACATATAGAAAGAATACAGTGCTACATCACGTTTCTCTAAGTATCGACGGAATCTATGGATTGCTTGGTTCAAATGGAGCAGGTAAGACTACATTGATGAAAATTTTATGCGGCCTGACGAGTGCATCAGGTGGTGATATTTTGATTGATGGGCAATCAAAGATGAGGAGAAAGTATGCCGATACATCCGAAATCATAGGTTTTTTGCCTCAAGATTTTAACCTATACCCTTCTTTGCCTGTACATGAAGTATTGTCACATCTAGCACTCCTTCAAGGCATTATTGACAAAAAGAAAAGGTATGAGGCAGTTCAAAGGTCATTGGAACGTGTCAACTTAACTGAAAGCGCTCACTTGAAAATGGAAGAACTTTCAGGAGGGATGCGACGTAGGGTGGGCATTGCCCAATTACTTCTAAGGGAGCCAAAAATCCTAGTCTTTGACGAGCCGACAGCGGGATTAGACATTGAAGAAAGAATTCGCTTTCGTAATCTGCTTCGGGAATTAGGGCATGATCATACCATCATTATATCCTCCCATATAGTGGAGGATATCGAATTTCTATGCACTAAAATAGGTATGTTATCGAATGGTAGAGTATTGTTCGAAGGTAGCCCCGATGAATTAAAATCCAGAGCAGAGGGGATGCTTGCCGAATCAACGGTCCAAATAAGTGAATTGAATGATTGGGTGAAAGAATATGATGTAGTAAACATTGAAGAGACATTGGACGGTGTGAAGGTACGTTACGTAGATGAAAAAAATGGGGACCATGCTATCGTGCCTAAGTTATCAGACGGCTATTTAGCTGTTATGAGGAGTCTAGGATGAAACTTGGACAAATTACGCAGGTACAATTATTCGATTGGAAATATAATAAAATATTAAACATAGTCCCCGTGATCATGTTTGGTTTTACATTAGCTTTAATTCTAATATCAGGACGTGACTTACATGTAAACCTGGAAAGAATCCAGACGCTCTATCTTCCATGGATTTCTTGGTCCGCAATCCTCTATTTTCAGCCTCTTCATGATCAAGGTGCATATTATACTCTGGTTCCCTTCTACAGAAGATGGTTTAGTTTTAACCTTATTACCCTTCTTGTTATTTATGGGGTGGGTTATCTTATTTTAATTATAAGCCTCTCTGGAGCTTTCGAGTTAGTTAAAACGAACCCAATTATAATAATTCATCACATTTTACTCTTATTCCTATATTGGGGCCTGGGATCAGCTTTGATACTAATAACAAGGAGTTTTGAGTACTCATCTTCATTAGTATTCACATACACATTGATTGAAAGTATCACAAGAGGAGAGTTTATGCCATGGCCCCATATTTTTCAGTTTAATGAATTTTATGGGGATACCCTTTATACTCAAAAAGTCAGTTTGATTGTCGTATTAACAATCGTATTTTTAACAATGTCAATCGCGCGCCTATTTAGACGTAGCTGAAGGTACTGAATATATGAGGTATAACCAACAATAATTGAGGCTATAATGAATCACTCAAAAGGTAACTTCGAATCATTAATATATTCATCCGCATTTATAGTTTGTAGATAGTTGTTCGTCGTAGATATTGATTCATGACCCACAAATTGCATAACACCGATTAAGGGGCTTCCGTTCGCAAGAAGTTTTGTGATGTAGGAACGACGGAACCAGTGCGGCGTAATCTGTTCGACTGACTCGACATGCTCTATTGCCTGATGCGTCAGCAGTCGGAGCGCCTCATAGGACATCGCTTTGCCTGTTTTTTTTGTACTGAAGGCGATGTAAGGAGAGGTTTCCTCCTCAATCATCATGAGTATCTGAAGACGGTTGATGAGATAGCTCGACCTCTCGGTGAGCGGGACGCGTCGCCACTTGTCACGCTTCCCCTTCACCTCGAGATAGAAAGCTTTTTGATTCCGTCTCACATCGGTGAACTTGACCGAGAGGAGCTCGGCTGCCCGCATCCCTGTCGTCAGAAGCAGATATCCAATCGTCTCGTTCCGGAGCTCCATGAGCTCCTTTTTTTGTGCCCGTTTGACGGTATGGCGGAAGGCCTCAGCAATCCGCTCGACCTCCTCGAAGTCAATCTCACGACGGATCGGCTCCGGCCGTCTCTGATTCTTCACATGGAAGGCAAGGTTGTGTTGGTGGTAATGGTTGACGTGAAGGTAGGTCAATAGCCTCTTCAACATGTTGTTCTTCCGCTTCGCGCTCCGTGGCGCGTATCTCTCGTTCACCTCGAACAGGTAGCGATGGACATCTAGCACCGTCAGACGCTTCAGACCCTCAGATTTCGTCACCACGAAGTTCAGGATGAACTCGAGGTCCTGTTTGTAGGCGCGGCGTGTGTGAGGGCTCTTCTCGGCATAGATTGGGAAGAGCTCCGTCACCCAGAAGACCTCGATGATTTCGATGTCCGAAAGCGTCTCGAGGTTGATGTGGTCGTTCCTCAAGGCGTCCACGAGCCGCGGGTTCGCTCCTGTCATCTCCTTCAGCGCCATCTCGAACATGGCCTGTCTTTTGTCGATTTCCATGTCTCTCCCTCTTTCTATAAGAAATTTTCTTTGACTTTCAGGTATTATGATGTTCCAAGCCTGGATATTGTGTATTACATGTGTAATAGATTAAATTTCAGAATAAAAAGGTGTATTTATGATGTAAATTAAGTAATACATTAAATGTATATAAACAATATGATTTCTATTAACTTGTGATAACCTCATATTATCACAAGTTAAAGTTAATGTTATAAGGTATCGTGTTATTTTTCTGAGTTTGGTAAAATGAAGAAAAATAGTTGGGGGATTTGTTAATTGTATGAAAAAGAAGTATGTAAGATACGAATATTATCGAGTGGTTTATACTGACATTGATAAAACTGATCACAAAAGAGGTTTATTTAAACTTGATAAATTAATTTCTAAAGTTAAAGAATTGCCTTTAGGGGAAAGAGCTAAAAAGGTGCGTCTAGAGAGTTCGAGATTAGATGAACATGATGAAGCAAATAATTATCATTTATTACTCTTTTCTCGTTTGAAAAAGTCACATTTTACTAAAAAAGGAAAATTGGACAGCCCATTAGAAGACTTTGATTTAGAGGATGATGATTATATTGGTGAGGAAGTTTGTGCCTTATATGATCCTGATATGCATGTATTAATGCTTCAACGTAATAGAGATAGCTTAAGCCCAACTGGTATTCAAGAATATTTAAATATTATGTATCAAGAAGTTACTGGTAAAACAAATTATGAAATTTTTCTTGAACCGATATGCACTGATGATGCAAAATCTCGGGTCAAAAAAAGTGGAATAATAAAAAAAATACACGTTAGAATTGCAGATAAAGATATTAAAAAAATCGTTGAGAAAGACAAGGGCTTAAAAGGTCTCGTTAGTGGATGGTCTGTATATGAGGCACCGTATGTTGATATCATTCTAGTAAATGGTAGATTTAAAAATCAAAAAATAAAAAGAGAGCCTGTGCAAGAATTAATGGATGAAATTCTTGAAAACCCTGAATTGATTCAAAAAGCGCGTTTGACTATAGGTGATACTAGTAAACCAGAAGTTATAGATTTGTTGACGGATAAAGCAACTGACTTTTCTCAAGTTCACATAAGTGAAAAAATTGCAGAGGCTCGGGCTCAATTGAATCATAAAGTAGTATGGGATCTTATGATTGATATTTTTCATACAGGTACAGAAAATAAAAAGCGGAAATTTGATATTCAAAGGTACCTTACAAAAGGAGGGTGAACCTTGAAAAACTTAAAAGTTCCAGTTATTTTAGCTATTTTAATTACTGGAATATTACTTGTTTATAATTTTTTAGTAGATTATATTGATCCCCTCCAAATTAAATTAAACTTTACTTTAGAGGGGTATGAAAAAGTCATTGATGGAGTTATTACATTCACGTCAATAATAATAGGTTTTTTAGTGGCTATTTTAACAATTTTATTGAGTTCAAGAGACAGTCAAATTATGAATCGTATATTGAATGGTAAGGAAAAAGAAGAGCTAAGAACATATTTTTTATCTTCTTTTATAATAGGAGGATTACTTGTATTTAATTCAATAATAATGTATGTAGCAAGGTATTTTTCAAGTATTTTAGTGCATATATTCTTTTATTCTTGGATTTTCCTTACAGCTATTTTTACCATTCACTTAATATTGTTTTTGAGTATCATTATGAAACTCCTGTTTCAATTAAATGAAGATTCAAAAAGTGAAAGGCAAGATGATGACATTATTTGAATTACTTCAATTCCATGATTTTATCTCTTCAATAAGAATATTCATTTTGTCTTTTAAATCTAATGTGCTCTCTAAATCTTGTAGATAGAAAGTGTCTGAGATTTCTTGTGCGAATTTAATCTTATTACGAAGAAATTTTTTGCCTTCCCCAGGTCTTATTGAATCTAGTAACTCATCAAACAATTGAAAATGGTCAAGAGAAATTGATAGTTTGATATCATATCTATTTGACAGTGCAGACAATGGAATATAATTTTCAATTTCTTTTCCCTTAGTAATCCAACAAAAAGAATCGTGTTTTTGAAACTCTTCTTGAATTCTCTTTTTTGTGTCATTGATTGGTTGATTTCTATATCTCTTATCGCTATCAATCACTATAGCTGAATTTCTATTTGTTAAAAGTAAATTAATTAGCGAAGATTCCTCAACTTGTTCATGAAGTTGAAAATGAGAAAGTAATCTTCCTCCATAAAAAATAATTTGATAATGAATGCCCTCTACTAATGTTTCGTTTGAAAATACTTTGATCCATTTATTTATATATATTCTGTCTGAAGGCCCTTCAACCCAAATGACTCCGTTGGTTTGGAAGATGTCACTTGCACGCACCTCGAGATCATCCAATAATTGCATGCTATCTTTATATCCATTAAGAGTATTTATACTTAATAAGTTATCATTCCTTCTAAGATGAAGGATTTGAGAGTTTAAATCCGAACTAAACAAGTTAATCGGAATATTAGAATGTGTAGTTAGATATATAATTGAGTCATTTTGCACTGCCCAACGTTTTATAAAAGTGAATAAGTTCCTTTGTAGAGAAGGATGAAGATTGTTTTCAAGTTCCTCTAATGCAAAAATAGCTTGAGATGGAGCTAACTTTTTTACATCTAAGACCACAAATAGGTTTAATAGCACGAGAATAATAGTCTTAAGTCCGCTCCCTGAATTAGAAAGAGATACTCTACCTTTTGTTTCTTCTTCTAAAAAAATCTCCCAATAAATCTCATTATTCTTATCAATTTGTTGGACCACAATATCCGTAAAATGAGCATCAGGAGTAATGATTTGATTCAAGGTTTCTAGTAATTTTTTCTCAATCATCTTACTATCTAAAGTACTCCAGTTAATATACTTATGTACTAAGTTAGTAGCTCCAGTTCCATCACTATCTAAATTCAATTCGCTATTTTCTTTCTCTGGAACAATATTTCGATCAGCGGCTAGTCTAAAAAAACTGACTCTAGTAAAAGGGTTTCCAATTGCATTCGCAAGTCTATCCCAGTAAGTCGATAAATCTTCTCTAAAATCTTTGCTTATTGATTTTGACGCAACCCCAATGTACTTAGATTTTCCTCCAAATGATTGTTTCTCTACCCTTATTTCCACATAAAAAATTTTCCCAATGAGTTTTTCACCGAATGCATAATGGTTACCTATTTTTCCGTCGCTTGTGTTTTTATGAAACACCCGTTCTATTATTTCTTTATCAAGTTCATATCCTATCACAATTTCGTCAAATAATTGGTTATGCTTTTTAAATAGCTCAACATCGGTTAGATAATCAAATACATCTAACAAACTAGACTTCCCGGTGTTATTTCTTCCTATTATTAAATTTATTAACGATATTTGATCAATTCCAATTAAAGTGTCTTTGAAGTTCTTGTAATTTTTTATATAAACTGAACGTATTTGATGCATAGTTCTACTCCTTTATTTTTGATCGTATAGAATTTTTCAGTCTATAAAAAAGTGCTATCATTAAAAAAATCATGCAAAGTAATACCTAATCCATCACAAAATTTTTGAATCGTACTTATCTTAGGATGTTTTGTTCGTCCGTTCATCAACTCTGAAATGGTTGCCTGATTCAATCCCCCCTTTTGAATAACTTGGTGAATTGTCATATTCCGTTCTGCTGCAAGGTCCTTCATCCGCTCGACGATTGCCTCATTCAATTCCACTTGCTCACCCCACGATTCAATTACTCTCTTCATCCTTATTCTTTACAAACTCTTCTATTCCTCTACCCTATCACAATCTCTTGAAATCAAAATAATTGTCATTATTTTCTATGCTTAAAGCTCTATTTTTTTACATTTGTGCTACAAAACATAAAATATTTAGTTACTGTTGCTCCCCGTCCCTTGTATAGAGCAGATTCGACAAGAATCGTCAATTGTAAAATTTTTGACATATCAGAAAACTGATGATTTTTAGAACTAACCCTGTTATATTGGAACCAACAAAAGGAAACATCTGTTTGGTCGCCGCTTTGGTTTACAGAAAGGGGAAGGCTTATGTATCGATTCGGGGAGTGGTTGAAGGAGAACCGCCGGCTCTCGGGCTGGTCACAGGTTGAATTATCAGAGAAGACATTTGGAGAGATTTCACAGCCCGCCATCAGCCAGTATGAACAGAACCGCTCGGTGCCGTCGATTGCGGACATCGATCACCTGGCACGCGCGTTCGGACACACGCTCGCAACGGTACCGTGGAACGCCATCGACTTCGGCTACGGTGCAAAACATTCTGTCTCCAAGATCGAGCGACGTCGGTTCGACCTGAAGGAGTTGCCGTTGGCCGACTCGGTCCGCACGTTCGACGGGAAGACGTATGAATTACATGGTTTCATCGGCATCGAGAAGGCGAGCGGCGAGGCGGTCCAGCTGACGCAACTTTACTATCGGATCCGCACGGTCGTCTGTGACGCCCACGTGCTCGCCAAGCGCAAGAACCCGAATGACGAGCTCATGCACGTCAAGAAACGGAAAAGGGTCTTACAGTAACCGGCATCGATGCAGCAGCACATCCTTAAGGATGGTCTCCTCCAATCAAATACCGGCGTGTCTCTCACCAGTGACCGGGTGGGCGGGATCTACGCAAAGATGGTTCGGCGAGAGTCGCCTAAAACTCGCCACAAGGTCACCACATCGTTCCGGGTCATCGAAAAACCCTGTACAGCTCCTTAGATTCACGAGGAGCGGAGTTCGTGGGGGAACGGCTAAAAACCCACCGCACCAAATCCGACTGTCCTTAATGATGTGCTGCTGCACATCACGAGATCAAGGGAAGGAAGTGTGTATTGTGGCATCAAAAGAACAGAAACAGAACCGAAGCTTCGCCGAGAAACTCTTACGCATCCGTGGGAAGGACTATGAGGAGTGGCTCGACGAACAGCATCAGCAGGTCATCCAGGACAACCAGGAACTCATTTTGGAGGCGCTCGAGGCGAAGCTCAGCTTCAAGTCACCGACGCACCAGGACTAAGGAGGGAACGATATGGGACTCAATGAGACAGGGCTCAGCTTGCTTCAGTTCTTCCAAGGGCTCGCCGTCATCGCCGCGGCCATCGCCTTCGCGATTGGGGGCTTCTATTTCATTTTCGGAGGGGATCGCGGACGCTCGAAGGCCGTCGGCTGGCTCGTCGGGGGCGCGGTCGGTTTGATCATCGTCATGGGCGCGTTCACGCTCGCCGAGATGGTCGACCAGAACATCAAATTCTAATGCACACTCGCCTAGCATTCCGATCGGAAGGCTTTTTTTGTTGCTTGAAACGAGAGGAGGAACGAGATGCTGTTTGTACGATTCACCGACGTGCCGGACACGCGAATCCAGAACTATGAGCGGCTCACCTTCACCGATGCCGTCGTCGCGACACATGATCTGCACCAGGTCCTTAGCGAGGAAGGAACGAACTGTTCCGGTGACTTCCGGCTCTTCGATCAGAAAGACGAGCTGCTCTATAGAGGGACGTTCACGTTCGGGACCGGAGGAATCTATCTGAACCTGTATCATCAAGTGAAGGACCGGGTGCAGCGGATCCGGACGAAGAAAGAGGATAACGCGAAGAAGATGTGGTTGCTCGACGAGATCGAGTCCGAGACACCGGACGATTATAAGCGCCTGTCCGCAAAATCGAACCCAATTGTGTCGTCGACCTATCAGTCACGCCTGACCCGACTACAGCGCCGCCTCATCTACGGGGCGGCTACAGCTGGAATTCTATTCACCTCGCTGTTCACTGCGACGCAATGGTTCATCGACAAGGAGGCGCACGCCGAACAGGGGAGCAGTGGGGAACAGACGTGGTTGGACGCTTATGAGCAGGCGCTCCAAGGTGAGGAATCCTCACTCATCGATTTACTGGAACGGAAAGACCGGTCCGAGGAAGAGGATGTCCTACTGGTCGACCTCTATCTCGCAGAAGGAGAAGACCAAAAAGCACTCGATCTCACAGATGACCCCATCCAGATCGAGACGAAGCTGGCCGGGCTCAATCTATCCGATAAAGAGAAATTGGAACGGCTCCAGGACTTCCAATCGTCACACCCAACCGATGAGGGCACGTTCGATCTTGCTACATTGGAACGGAATCATGAGACCGTGGCCAAGATGGATAACGTGGAGTGGACCGCTCCCCGCGTCTCCGCGAAAGTGACTACCTATCTTTCTCTTGGCGACATCGAGTCCGCAAAGGGGTGGGCGTCTAAGACGAACGACACTGCCGTACAAGAAAAAGTGGACAACTATCAAGACAGCATGGCCGAAATCGACAAACTGAACGAGAAACTGAAGAAAACTTCTAGCAAGGACACTTCGGCTCGTGAGAAGATTCAAGTCGCTATCGCTACAGAAGAAGTTAAACTACAAACAATTCTTTATTCAGATTAAGGTAGGTGAAATAATTGAGAACTCTGTCTCGATCACCACGATTTCCGATACGTCTGCTCTTCCCCGCCCTGTTCTGCCTGTTGGTGTTGCCGGCCGGGCTCTTTTATCTGCTGAACGGGGTCTACAACATCATTCGACAATTCATGACCCCAATCTTACAAGAAGGGCTGTTGGCTGGAGCGACGATTCCGACGCTCTCACCCTCCTTGTTCTTGGAGGTGAGTCTCCCCTCTTCGACCGTCTTGATCGGACTGACGGCGTTCAGTCTGTTCATCGGACTGGTCGTGTTCGGTAAGGTATGGCTGAACTTCCAGGATCTGCGGAAGAATCAGAAAGGGAGCGCCCGTTTCACCTCGTTCGATGAACTGAAGCAACAGTACCGCCGCGTCCCTGACCGGAAGAAATGGTATGACGGATTAGGTGGTGTTCCTGTCGGACGGGTCAAGAACGAGCTGTTCATCGATGATTCGCCCGTCAACAACCTTGTCATCGGCACAACCCGCTCCGGGAAGGGCGAGACGTTCGTCTTCTCGACGATCGATCTGTACAGTCGGGCACGTGAACAAGCGAGTCTGATCATCAACGACCCAAAAGGCGAGCTCTTTGCCGCCTCGAAGGAGACGCTCGAGCAACGCGGCTATCAGGTTGAGGTGTTGAACCTAATGAACCCGCTCCAATCGATGTCGTACAACCTGTTGCAACTGACGATCGACGCATTTCTCGAGGAGAACTATTCGCTCGCCCAACAATATGCGCGCTCGGTCGCGTTCATGTTGTACCATGACCCGAAGGCGCGGGACCCGTTCTGGGCCAACTCGTCAATCGACCTGTGTACGGCGCTCATCCTCGGACTTTGCGAGGAGTCGAAGGACACGCCGGAGAAGATCAACATGTACAACGTCGCGCTCATGCTCTCGGACCTCGGCTCACGGATGGTCGTGACGCGACAAGGACAGGAGATCTCCGCGCTCGACGAGTTCTTTCAACGGTTCCCGGAGAACCATCCCGCCCGGCTCCAGTTCGCGACGCTCCACTTCTCGGGTGGTCAGACACGAGCAAGTATCCTAGCCAATACCAATGCGAAACTCGGGATCTTCACGTTGAACGGGACCGGGAAGCTGACGTCGATGAACTCGCTCGACATGCGACGCATCGGATTCAACCGCTGGATCAGTGGACGGACTGAACCTTTGACACGGATCACGTTCAAATTCCCAGATGGGACAACCCATGCGCTCACGACCGATGACGATGGCAGCTTCATCGTGTATCATACGTCGTCACTTCAATCTGGAAACACTGTTCAAATCTCGACCGAGTCAGGTACTTCAACGATTCAATTGGAAGCGCAGGAGGAGGAAACCGGACAATTCGATTGCTCTATCGACGGTTCTATCCAAATCCGTGAGGTGATGCATCAACTCCAACCTGTTGCGGTGTTCCTGATTGTCCCGGACTATGACCCGACATTCAACGTCATCGCGTCTCTCTACATCAAACAGGTATACACGGCGCTCGCCCGGGTCGCCTCGCAGACTATACAAGGCAAATGCGAGCGTCAGGTCGTCTTCTTACTCGATGAATTCGGAAACATGCCGCCGATTGAAGGCATGGCCAACATCATCACCGTCTGTCTCGGGCGCAACATGCGCTTCAATCTCGTCATCCAAGCCTATTCCCAACTCGAGAACCTATACGGAGAGGATTGGAAGACAATCGACGGAAACTGCGGGAATACACACTACCTGTTGACCGCGGACGAGTCGACCGCCGAACTGATCTCAAAGAAGCTCGGTGAGGCGACCATCGTCACGAAATCGCGGTCCGGTCAAACGTTCTCGCTCAAGAAATCGAAGACGGAGAACGTGGACGGCCGTCGGCTCATGACGGCGACCGAGGTCATGGGACTCAAAGAAGGTGAGATGCTCATCATCCGTGTCATCAAGCGTCAGGACACGAAGAAGCGACGCATCCAGTCGTATCCAATCTTCCTGAACGGCAAGACGGCGATGAAGTACCGCTACGAATACCTAGCGGACGACTTCGACACGGACCGCTCCCTGCATGACATCGACATCCCCTGCCGTCACGCCGGTCTCGACTTCGAACAGATCCGCGTCCGTTTCGCGAAGAAAGAAGACGAGACGGACGCGAACACGCCATCGAATCAGGAAGACAAGTCCTTGACGGTACGTGACGTGCTTCAGGACAGCATCCTCCGCTCGATGTTCGACGGTTATGACATCGGCGGGATGTCCCTCCCCGAGTTCGAGACGAACCTGAACCTAGGAGTTTACGACGTCACCGACAGCCAGAAGAGCTTTTTGAGCACGATGATCGCGAAACGACTCGAGAAACTGAAGCAAGGCACACCGTAGAGAGGAGGCCGAACCCATGGCCGAGAGTGCGAGAGAGAAGCGAATCCAGAACGAATTGCGTGTCGTTGCAAGAATCATCGAGACGCAACGCGTCCGCCTCGAACGGGGCGACGTGCTCAATATCCAAACGACGGATGGCTTTCTGACCGTCTATCAGGACGACACCTCAGACACCCCGAAAACTGTTACACTAATAGATAAGTTCGACTTCCGTGTCAACTTGAAAGTCGCGGATCTATTGAAGGGGAAAATCGTCTGACGGAGGGGTAAACGTTATGAGGAAACTACTTGCGGGTACTTTAGGAATCAGCTTGTTTTTACTTGGAGCTTGCTCAAATTCCAATGAGTCTTTAGTTCAACGTGATATTGAACACATTGAGAAGGTCATGACAGCCGAAGAGGATGATTATTTGCTGATTGTAAAAGAAGAAGATGGTGAATTCGAAGAGTTTGTTGAATTCGTAAAAGAGGTAGCGAACGAAGAGAACCAACAAGTCACACTCTATAATACGTTTCAGCCAGATGGCGAGGAACTTGTCGATCGTGGTAACTTTGAATACACTGACGAACTAAAAGGTGCCATTCTATACTCCATTCAAGATGGAAACGTCACAGATGAAGTCAATGTTGGAATGTTGACGGCGGACAATTACGAACAACAGTTAGCGGACTTCTTTACTAGGACTCAGTAGATTGGGGGTCTTTCAATGGCTGATTCCGATTTAATCACCAAATTACAGGAATACGAAGACGTACTCCAAATAAGTAGTATGGTCAATGACGCATTGCGCTCAATGGGATGGATTCTTGTCAGAGGACTATCAGTCTTGATTGACGGCCTTGAATCAATCACGGATCAAATCCTATTAACCAATACATTTTTCAATAATGACCAAGTGGTTGAATTCGTTCTTACGATTCAACCTTTTTTGTATGTTCTTTTAGCAGGAAGCTTCTTGTTCACTGGGTACTTGTTGATTTTTCAAAAAAAATTTGAACGTGAGAGTTTTTTGATCAACCTGTTCATCACACTATTAATTTTAGGTTTACTTTCACCAACTATGAGCCAAATTCAGGAGTTCTCTGATGAAGCAATCGCAGAAATCGGGGCAGATTCGCTTTATGACGGGGAAGCCTCATTATCTGAGAGTATCTTAAAACGGAATGTACATGATTTGATTGAGCACGATTCGAAAAATTTTGATGCTGCTACAGGAGAATCATTAAATGCCATTCCGACTGAGTTGATTGATAATATCCGAATCAATGAGATTTTCGACAAGAACAACTATGACTTATCGGCAACCGGAAACAAATTGGCCGAGTCCTACATTCTATGGAACGGAAAAGAGACAAGTCTCGGTAAACTCGACCAAGGTGGCGTTGAGTGGAACAACCAGTATTACTACCGCTATCAGCCGAACTGGTTGACCATCTTCGTGACGCTCGGGATCATGGGCTTCACGCTGTTCTCAATCGCCTACAAACTGGCGCGTCTCTCGTTCGAGCTCGCCTTCAACTATGTCCTGGCGATTCTCGTCGCACCGGCCGACCTGCACAGTGGTCAAAAGACGAAGAAGGTTATCCAAAGCATTTTGAACACGTTCCTCGTGATTATCTTGATCTTCGTTTCGATTAAACTGTACACGATCGGGACTGCCTATCTCACGGAGACATTGAACGGGTTCGCCTATTTGATCGCTCTCATCGCCTTCTCGGTCGCATTGATCGACGGACCGAACATGGTCGAGCGGCTGTTCGGCATTGATGCCGGGCTCAAACGAGGATGGGGTGTCGCGCTCGGCGCCTATGCCGCTGGGAAAGGCGTGACCTCGGCAGGTGCCCATGCGGTCTCGAAGGTCGCACGTGCCACACAAGGCGCACCGAAAATGCCATCGCTCCATGAAGCTGCGACGGCTCGGATGGATTCAAATGCCATGCCGCAGAACGGTTCAACACTTAGTGCAGCGGACCAAGCTTCACAGTGGATGGACGCCGAGAGACAAACCGATCCAGCTGGTGTCGCTCAGGAGAACCAAACTGCGAGTCGCACGCAGACCGACAAAGAGAAACCGACAAATCCGAAGGAGGTTGCGCAACCAATTAGTGCTCAAAAATCAGAACCGGAAGCGCCAGGCTCTCCAAACGTGAAGGAAGCGTCGGGTCGCATGTCTCCTGAATCGATTCATGCGACGAACCCTGAACCGATTACCGAACGTGCCGACCATCCAACCACGTCATCGGAGACACAAAGACCGGAGTCGATTCACGACCATTCAAGCTCTGGTCATTCTCCAGTCCCTGCTTCGTCGACTCTCGAATCGGTCACCGGGTCTACCGATACCACATCCGGACCAGGCCATCGTCACAATGAATCAGTAGACAGAAATGACGTGACGTCACCGACACCTCATGAGGCGCCACATTCAAGCGGCTCATCCTCATCTTCGTCATCTACGAGGGACTCGAGTGACACGCCAACAGAGAAACATCAAGGACGCGCGCGACGGACCATCCATCAGGACACCGTTCTCGACGTCGAGAACGAGGTCTTCGAACAGGTGCGTGAGAATCAGACGCACCGTCATAGCCAGCACCATGAAGAGTCGCGACGGATCTATCCGACCTCGCCGCCTAAACCTGACAACATGAAGAAAAAGGAGTGAAGACCCATGCGCAAATACCGGATCCCGAACGAGGTCACGACCGAGCTGAAGATCAACAAGATGCTCTATCTGCATGACTTCCTGTTCCTCGTCGGGCTCATCGTGCTCCGCCTCGTGACGCTCCCGTTCATCCCGTCGGCACTGCACATCCCGTTCACGGTCTTTCTCGTCGTCTTCGGGCTGTTCATGGTACTGCGGCCGGCGACGAACCCGCAGAAGCGGATGGTCCACGCGCTCTATTACGCGCTTATCAAACGGAAAGATACCTATCTCGCGCTCGACGCGCAGACGAAAGGACGTGACTGAGATGGCTTTCATCGAGGAGTCGCTACAAGAACCGAGACGCACGGGCACCTGGCTCGACGAACAGGACGTGGTCGAGAAACGGAAGGTCAAAGACAAGGTCGTCGTCAAACCGACGGTCGCCGAACTGATGCCGATCGTCGACATCACCGGGAATGATGCATTCGAGATGCGGGATGGGACGTATCTTGATATGGTCCAGCTCACCTCGAAGGACATCTACTCCTTGAACGAGGAGGAAAAAGACCATGATGTGTTCTCGCTCGCCTATCTCCTGCAGGCGTACACGCATCCGCTCAAGGTCGTGCCACTGAACACACCGCTCAGTCTCGAGCGGCAGAAAATCAGCATCGAACGTCAGATTCGACAAAATCAGACACCGGCCTACCTGCCCTTTTTACTCAAGAAGAAGCAGGAGCTAGAATACCTCGAGGAGCATCGCACCAATCGCGATTATCTCCTCTTTTTTTATGCCGACGACGAGCGGACGCTACGCGAGCGGAAGACACATCTCTATAAACTGCTCCGCCGCTCGAACCCAATGCGCGAACTGACACTCGATCAGAAGATCCATGTGCTCTATCAGCTGAACAATCCGAACACGAAACCGCAACTCGATGCCTGAAGAAAGGAGTGACGCGCATGTGGCAGCGCCTGCGTGAGCGAATGGCCAAACAACAGGACCCGGAGACCATAAAAATCGAGAAAGGCTACAATCCCGAATTTATCGGCAAAGTCCAGCCGCAGGGCGGCATTAAGTTCGACGCCAACTTCGTCCGGCTAGGGGACGGCTATCTGTCGTGCCTCCATGTCTACAAATATCAGTCGCTCGTCTATGACTACTGGCTCGAACCGATCCTGAATATGCCGGGCGTTTTGACGACACTCGACATCGGGACGGCCGACAAGCGTGAAATCATCCAGACCATCAACAAGTCGATGGCCGAACAGAACACACGCTTCGAGAACGCGAAGGACAACATCGACCGCATCGACGCCCGGGAGACGTACAAGGAACTGAACGAGCTCTACGAACAGATCACCCAGGGCGAGACGATGAAATATTTGCATCTTCGTCTCTATGTGAAAGCGAAGACGCTCGACGCGCTCGAGGTGAAAGTACAGGAAGTGATGGAAGAACTCGAGGCCCGGAATTTCCGCTCGACAATCTTCCTGAACGAACAGGAATGGGAATGGCAGAGCCTGTTCACGAACTATGACCAGCAACAAATGCTCCCGAACCGGCGCCGTGGGAAAGAGATCCCTTCCCTCTCCATCGCCGGCGGCTATCCGTTCCACTTCACGTCGCTACAGGACGCGACCGGCACGTATTACGGGACGACCGACACGAACGGCAGCGTCATCTTCGACCTGTTCCATAAGGACAAACAGCGCAAGTTCTATAACGCGCTCATGATCGGCAAGATGGGATCCGGGAAATCGACGCTCCTCAAGAAAACGGTGCTCGACCAGGCGATCAAGGGGAACAAGATCCGCATCCTCGACGTCACGGGCGAGTTCTCCGACCTCGTGCGTCAGCTCGATGGGAAAGAGATCGCGCTCGACGGGTCGGCCGGTCTCATCAACCCGCTCCATGTCTATAAGACCGTGACCAACAACGACGGCAGCGCCAACGAGGCACTCTCGTTCATGCAACATCTCTCAAAGATGGCCGTGTTCTATCACTACATCAACCCGGCGGCGACGCAGGAAGAGACGAACGAGTTCGAGATTTTACTTCGCGATTTATATGTACGACACGGGCTCTGGGACGAACAGGGTGAACTGCCAATCACGACGCATCCGGCGAACCGGTACCCGACGTTCTCCGACTTCTTGCATCTCGTGCGTCGTGAGCTCTATACGGACGAAACGCGCACCTCGATCAAGGAGGCGATTAGCCCGAATCGGGTCCGGCGTCTCGAGAACATCGAGCTCGCCGTCACGAACCTCGTCCATAACTACGGCAACATCTTCGACGGGCACTCCTCGATTGACCGGTTCGACGAAGAACTCATCGTTTCGTTCCCGCTCCGGAACCTGACGAGCCTACGCGACGAGGTGTTCCAGGCGCAGGTGTTCTCCTTGATGAACATGCTGTGGGACGGGATGATCGCCAACGGATTGAGTCAACTGAAAGCCTACAACCAGGGCGTGCTCCGGACCGAAGAGGCATGCAAGTACCTCATCGTCATCGACGAGGCGCACCACTTGATCAACACGCGCGACATCGCGCAACCGGCCATCCTGTATCTGCAACGCTGCATGCGTGAGGCGCGCAAGTACTTCGGTGGCATCTTCTTCGTGTCGCACTTGATCACCGACTTCGTGCCGGCCGGATCGAAGTCCGAGAATGCCGAGAACGTCAAGTCGCTCTTCCAATTGACGCAATACAAAATCATCGGCGAACAGGACGCAGAGAGCATCCCGATTATCCAGACGGTGTTTGATGGCCAACTTTCGAATTCTGAGATGCGCATCATCCCCTCGCTCGAGACGGGGCGTGTCGTCCTCAGCATGTCGGGCGTGCAGAACCTCATCTTTGACGTCGATGTCGCACCCGAAGAACTCGTCTTGTTCGGTGGGGGTGCCTGATGTGGTCGGCCGCGAAACGGACGGCGCGCTTCGCCGTCACAGCGAAATGGCAACTCGCGACGCTCAAGTGGCGACTCATACTGCTCAGCATTGCGGCACTCGTGTTGTTCCTAGTCATCCTCGTCGTCGGAATCCTTGACACGCTCACGGGTGTCCAGAACGAACTACCGACCGACGTCACGTTCGACACGGCGGGCGGTCTTCAAGTGAGCGACCAGGTGCTCCAATATCGAGCCTTGGTCGAATCGGAACTGTCGAAGCACGGACTGGCCGAACAAACGAACCTCGTACTCGCGCTCATGATGCAGGAGAGTGGCGGACGCGGGAACGACCCGATGCAGGCGAGCGAATCGAAGTGTGGACGCATTGGATGCATCACCTCCCCCGAGGAGAGCATTGTCTACGGCGTCGAACATTTCGCCTCCGTCTTCGAACGGGCGAACCGTGACGTGCAGCTCACGTTACAGAGCTACAACTTCGGCGGCGGCTTCATCGATTATGTCCAGGAGAACGGCGGACGCTATTCGAAAGAGCTCGCCATCTCGTTCTCCCAGATGATGTACCAGCGTGTGAAACACACCGGCATCTACCGTTGTCATCGCCCGAGCGCGGTCCAGCACGGCGCCTGTTACGGGGACATCGAGTATGTCGACGCGGTGTTGAAATATCTCGCACCAGTCGCCATCGCCGACGGGGTCATCACGAAAGAACTGTTGTCGGGACTACGTTCCCCACTCGCCATCCCGCTCAACGTGACATCGCTTTTCGGCTGGCGCGTCGTCTTCGGACAACGGGACAACCACACCGGCATCGACTTCAGTTGCACCCCGTCCGATACGATCCACGCAGTCAAAAGCGGCACCGTCATCTATAGCGGGAACCGTGGACCGTACGGAAATCTCGTCCAGGTCCAACATGACGACTACATCACGGCGTATGCGCACCTGAGTCGTCTCGGCGTCCAAACGGGTCAACAGATTGAAGCCGGACAGGCGCTCGGGTACTGCGGCACGACCGGCCAATCGAGCGGGAACCACTTGCATTTCGAGATCAAGACGAGCGAATGGTCCGGACATATCGACCCCGGCCCGGTCTTCGGTTTTTGAGTCATGCACGTATGGAAAGGAGGAGAAAGGATGAACTTCACCGCACGTCACCTCGCCTATCTGTTCGGGGTGCTACTCCTGATTTCGCTCGCGGCGAACATCTTTTTCTATCAAGAAATGACGGCTGTCACGAGCACTTCAGACGCGAGTGAGACACAAAACGAGAGCATCATTCCCTCTAAGTCAGTCACTTTTGAAGATACGCCGTCGGACACTGAACAAGTCGTCGCATCAACAGAGACCGAACGGATGAAAGAGCTGACAACACGCGCGACGCGCTTCGTCGAGTACGCCTTCACCATCTCGAAGGACAGTTATACGACCCAGAAGCGACAGGCGAAAGACGTCATGTCGGATGATCTCGCGGCCACGCTCTTCGCCGCTGACGGCATTGATGTCGGCACGTTCGAGACGACCGTCCGCGACGTCGAGGTGTTCCCTTCTGTCTCCGGAGAAGATTGTCTCGTGCGATTCGAACAGGACCTGTTGATTACCGAGACGGGTTATGAAGAGACGACGCAAGAGCTGTTGGCCTTGACGTTCGAGTCCATCAATGGACATCTGGTCGTCACCGAGATGGAAGACCTGACACCGGAAGGAGGGATTTAGATGCGACCAAAAACGCGACGACGTCTCACCCAGAACGTCTTCCGACTCTACCTCGGACTCGGCATATTCTTCGTCATCGGCTTTCTCTTCTTCGGCACCTCGTCGTTCTTCTTCGCCGAGGAGGCACCGGTCAATGAGACGCCGATCAACGAGGCAATCCGTCTCTCGAACGGGGAGACCGTGACGCTCCACGCGTCCAGTTACGATATGGAGACGAAGACAATGCGCATCCGACTCTCGCTCGATGAAGCACCAGGTAACACGAACGATCATCTCTTCCGCTATGTCTATAAGGCACGTCCGGATTCCGAGAAGGAAGTCATGGTGCTGTATGACCGGAACGATCAATACGTGCTCGAATTGGCTGACGTGCCGAACGACTTCAACCAGCTCGCTATCCGAATCTACGGATTGGATGAGTCACAATCAATCGACACACTCACTCCTGAGGAACGGGAGAACAGTCTGTTGACGTCACTCTATGCCGACCGCCGGACCATCGAACAGGCGAGCCACACCTCATCTGACGAGACAACTTTCACGAGACTATTCGTCGAGGACGAGCTCGCGGAGACCGAACGGCATTTGGAAACAGCACAGCAGTCAGTCGAAGCGCAGCGACAACAAATCAAGCGACTCGACCGTGACAAAGAGGAGCTTGAAGACGAACTCCCCTACCTCTCGCTCGACGAACAGGTCGAACAAGAGAACGAAATTTTCGATCTTGGCCGAAAACGTGATGAGCTCAACCTGGAACTCGAGAAGCTCGAACAATCGGTCGAAGCGCTCGAAGAAAAGCACGACAAGTTGCGTGTTCGGCTCCGGGAACTGTCGATTTAAGTGGCACATTTCGTGCCAAATCGCTGATTTTACTGGCACATTTCGTGCCATTTTCGGACTTTTGGTGATATCACGGAAACCCCAGGCTCTGCCTGGGCTATCACGACAAGTGATAGCAGTTTCCCCTTATGCTCTTTGAACGAACTTTTAGGACGTTGGCAATATGTAGCCCTTAGAAAGGTGGTCAGGCAGATGGATCTGTTACTCCGCGACATCGATCCCGTCATCGTGAAGCAAATTGATGAATGGGCGAAGGAACACAACCGCTCCCGGCAACAATATTTGAAAGAACTGCTTGCCTCCTGGTGCGCGAACGGCATCCAATCAACGCAAGTCGAGCGGCTCGAACGACAGCTCGAAGCAAACACACTCCACCTGAAACGGAGCGCGGACGAGCTCGCCGCGGTGACCCGTTTGTTGAACGAGGTGATGCAGGATGCGTGAGACACCGGGCGTCGTCATCAAGTCGAAGTTCAAGGTGCCGAGCACGAAAAAGAAGTCGCGTCGTTATACGACATACCTCGACTACATCAATCGACCGGACGCGAAAGATAGCCGCGAACAGTTCGAAACATATCACGACTATATGGAAGACGAGACGAAATCGAGCGGTCTGTTCACACGTGAGGACGACCGATTGAATGACGAAAAACGTCGCACCGTCCGCGACATCTTCAAGCATGCACAAGAGAACGGGAGTATCCTCTGGCAAGACGTTATCTCGTTCGACAACACCTGGCTACTAGAGACCGGTGTGCTCCACGACGACCTCGTCGACGAGAGACGGTTGATCCAGGCGACGCGGAACGCGGTCGAGGCGATGCTCCAAAAAGAGAAGATGGTCCATGCCTACTGGACCGGTGCCGTGCATTACAACACCGACAACATCCACGTGCATGTCGCCATCGTCGAGACGAGCCATATACGCGAGCGCGGCAAACGCAAACCGAAATCAATCGAGCTGATGAAGTCGAAGGTCATCCATTCCCTCGCTGACCGGACGAAAGAACAGGAGAAACTGAACGCGTTCATAAGAGACGAACTAGTCGCCCATAAACGGAATAAGAAGATTCAATCGCTCCCGAACCGTGTCCTGCATCCCGACCTCGTCCGTCAATTCAAGGACATCTATGAGCGGTTGCCGGAAGACAAACGACAGTGGCGCTACAACATGAACGGGATGCAGCCGCTCCGGGAATCACTCGACCGTCTGACCGATCACTATATCGATATTCACTTCAAATCAGAGTTCCAGGCCTTCAACGAGCGGCTCGAACAGGAGGTGTCGTTCCATCGTCGCAGTTACGGCGACACGGAGAAGGCCGAGCGGTACCGGACGACAAAGCGACAGGACCTCTACACCCGGATGGGAAATGCCATCCTCTCTGAGATGCGAGACTTGTCAAAAGAACAGACGATAGTTGAGAAAAATAGATCTCCAAAACATCCGGTCCGACGCGCATTCAACCAACAAAAGATATTCAACGAATCACTCTACCGGATCGAGCGGCATATGAACGACGAGTTCGAACACTTAAAGAACCAACGTGCTTTCGAACAGTTGGAACGAGACATCGAATATGGAAAGTGAGGGAGGACGATGGAAGAGTTGAGACAGATCCGTCTTCGATTGAAGCCGGAGACGGTCGCGTATTTGGAAGAGTTCGCCGACGACAAACGCTTCGGCCACCTCGGTCAGGTCATCGACCATATCGCAGACGAGCATAGACAACTGGCCGACGAGAAGTGGGACATGCAGTTCCTCACCCGCTCGATCAGCACGCAGGTCTCCCGTCATATCGAGGAGTTGATCAACGAGCAGGTATCGGCGGAACTCGAGCGGATCCGTCTCGCCGCGAACCGCTCCGACCGTCACGGACTAATCCTGACAGAGCTCCTTCAGGCGCTGATGCAGACCGAGGGCATCGAGGACATCATGACGACGGATCAGTTCAAGCCGACGTTCCTCGAGACGGCGGAACGTATCGTCCAGGAACGCATCGAGCATCAAAAACAGAAGAAGGACACACTAACTTTTGAGAGAGGATGAACCTAATGCGACCACTTGACCGTCCCTTTACGATGGGACAACTGTTGATGCTTCAACCGAAAACCGTCACGGTCCTCATCTATGGAAAGCGGTACGACATTCCGATATCAATATCTGAGCATCAACTTTTAATTACCATCGCGCAAGACGAGATTGTCTTGCTTCCCGTCAATTTCGAGCGGACACAACTGTTACTCGACATCCCGGAATCGTCGCCACAACTTGACCGTGAACTGAACGAGTTTACGGATAGTGATGAATCTGTCACCGACTTGTTGAAGGAAGGAGTCTGACACGATGGCCAAGATGAAGACGAACGAAGAACGGAAGGCCGAGCTCGAAGCATTGACTGAACAAATGGGAAAACAGATCGACAGCTACTTCGAGAGCCCAGAAAAAATCCGGGAACATCTGCAGTTCCTCGGCAAGTTCCATCAATACTCGATGCGAAACGCGATCTTGATCGAGTCCCAATTCCCCGGAGCAGTCGCGGTCGGCTCTTATACGTTCTGGGAGAAACAAGGCGCACAGGTCCAAAAAGGTGAGCATGGCATCAAAGTATTCGTCCCAAATCCCGTGACGTACGCCTTTTACAAAGATGAATGGGTACCACTCAGCAAGGCACCGAAGCCGATCAAGGACGGCGTGAAACAAGGGCGCATCCCGTCACGCAAGATGATGTACTTCAAGATCGGTCACGTGTTCGAGTACACGCAGACCGATGCGCGAGAGAAAGGGATCGAGGTCTCCGACATCTTCAAACGCTATCACCGGGACGGCGGGTTCGAGAACGAACAAGACATCCGTGACGCCTTGACGACGCTCGCGGATGCCCGGAATGTGACGCTATTGGAGGAACCGCTCGACGAGCTCGGAACGGCGAAGGGTTGTTATTATCCGGAGCTGCATGCGATCGCCTTAAACCCGCGGAACACATCGATCGAGGACATCAACGTCTTGATCCATGAGCTCGCCCACGCTGAGCTACACAACCAAGAGCGGAATCTCGAACGGGATCAACCACTTACCTCACCTGAGAAGGAATTCCAGGCCGAGATGGTCGCCTACGTCGTCTCGCATCAACTCGGGTTCCCGACGGACGATTTCTCGCTCTCCTATCTGGTCGGTTGGACGAAAGACAAGGAACTTTTAGACAAGGAACAATTGTTGCAGGAGGTCCATCAGACATCCGCCACTTTCCTTGACCATATCGAGTCTCATCTCGAGAAGGTGCACACCTTGGAGCAAGATAAGGAACAGACCCCACTCGAATATATCGAGCAGCTAGATCGGCGTATGGGATGGAAAGACACCGACCTGACACTCTACGAACGGGTTCACGCCGTACAAAGTGTGTTTCCCGAAGAGGTGGAGCCCTATCTGAACGCAAAAGCGGCCCTCGAGACGAACCTGAAGGTGGATCGCGTCGATGAGCCGCTCATGTATATTCATGGTAGGGGTCTCGGGTTTCAGCAGTTCGGCATCGCCAATAATCATGACTTCAGTGAAGATCAGCTTGTGGCTTATACAATCGCATTACCGAATCAACCATTGGTCAGTGGTCACTTCATCCCGGAAAGTGCCGTACATCCTTTACACCATCTTGAAAAAACCAATCGTTTGGAGAGACCGGTCCTGAAATCGCTTGAAAATCACTGGCATGACGTGTTGTTAGATGAAGAACAAAAGTCCCTTTCAAGAATTTCATTGTTTAACCTCGAAAGACTCTGGTGACATTCGTGGGTATGATGATTTAAAAATTCATACCCTTTTCAATTTCAGAGGCTGCCATTTTTACCTCATACATTTTGTGCAAGCATATGAGCAGCTGTTTCACGCATATCTTGTAGGTCAGATATCTCTGCGAATTCAGCTACAGTTATTGCGCTGGTTGTTAACAACTCAATTATATGCTCATCCATTCTTGACCATGTTCTTCCGCCTGCATTGTCGTAAGCATCGAGTAACTTTGTCAAACCATCCTTACCAAACAGTAATAGATGTGATAGAAAATCCACAGATGTGTCCGCAATACTAATTTCTGTCCAATCTATCAAACCAGAGACCTCAAAATTCTTATTTATTAGTATGTGGCCAGGGTGTAAATCCCCGTGGCTTACACCTACATGCGATGGCCATAGCGAATCATTCGCCAACCATTCTTGCCAACGCTCCCATAGCTCTGAATTCACATGATACTTCTGTCTCACCTTCTCCATCCGTATCTTCATTGAACTCTTTAAATCTCTAGCATATAGAGTTTTGATACCGATTTCTTTGAAGTGTCGATGTGGTAATGTGTGTAGTTCTGCCAACACTTTACCTAATGACTGATAGTAAGATTGTGGTGTATTCTCTTTGTCAAAACTCCAGATGTAATCTTGTTGCTCTACATCAATTGTTGCAACCGGAACACCATCTAATTGCTTATACGCAATTAGTTCATCATCAAAAATCGACCAATTTGGAACTTGAAAACTCACATGTTCTTCCATAATTTCTAGTGCCATCTTTTCTTTCAAGGCGCTCCTCATCGAATCTAATCTTCGAGGAATTCTTAGTATCCACTTGCTACCAAGCGTATCTTTTGCATAAGCAACCTGAAAATCAACACCCGATTCATTTACCATAATGCTATTCTCTAACACATCTAATCCTTTATTTTTTGCAAGCCGTTTAAATTCGTTCATGATTTGTTCCTCCAATTTTTATGTTGTGCGATAAGCAAGTGAAATGTATGCATTTTTAATACTTTTTCATTTCAATCTTTTCTAATTAGACTTAACTAAATGAAGTCATAAAAAAATCACAGACAAAACGGTGTCTGTGATCAGGAGTAAATGAGCTACAACTAAGAAGCGTCCATTATCAAAAATAAAAGGACACGGCAAAAAGAGTTGTAAATCTGCTATGTTTGTAAGTGTGTGGTTTCTTCGTCAAAGATTGATAAAAATGTGCAGACTACTCCCATTTACTCTGTTTTATGAAAACAGAGCCTTTGAACATATTCAATTAGCCATTGTTCAAAGTGTGGTGGCGTAATCTCCCGGCGTGCATCATTCTTAACAATCCTCCTAGTGAATATTATGCTGTTGACTTTATATCAGTTTTTATTCAATGTCAATCGAGCTTTATATTTAGATAAATTTTTTTGCCGATTTGTCTTTATTAAATACTGATTTGTAAGTTTTAAAAAATATAATCACAAATAATTGATACTCGTTTTTAATCTTCCCAAAGCTCATCCATCAACTCATCAATTTCTTTCGATAATCGTTGCCTTTCCTCTACGTCTACTTCAACTCGTCCATTTTCGTAAAACCACAGCACGTCCCCAGGTTGAACCACGTCAGGGAGCCGTGACTTTGGGATATCCTCCATCACTTCTCCAAATTCGACGACAGCCAGATCTCCTTCAAACCGGTCGATAATCCCTCTGCGTCGCTTCATTTTGACTTCTTCACGGCGTAACTAGAACCGTTCCCCGTGATGATGATTGTGCCGTTCTTGTCTGTGCGAAGTGTGTTCACCTTCTGGCGTTTCAAGTTCGTCACTACTTCGGACGTCGGGTGCCCGTAGCTGTTCTTCCCCACACTGATGATGGCATGCTTCGGTTTGACCGTGTTCAGGAACGTGCTGCTCGTCGATGTCTTGGCACCGTGATGCCCCACCTTTAAGACATCTGCACGGAGCGTCTGTTTCTTCGCCATCATGTCCTTCTCAGAAACGTGTTCCGCGTCTCCCGTGAACAAGAACGTGTTCTTCTTGTACGTGACATGAAGGACTGCACTCCAGTTGTTCAAGTCACTGTTCGAGTAGGATTTGACCGGGCCCACGAACTTCGCACTGACACCTTTGATAGGTAATTTCACTCCGGCCTGTGCCGTTTTGATGGTCTTGCCTTCCCGTTTGACGGCTTGAAGGAAGTCTTTATAGGCCTGGGTCGTATGCTTCACTTTTGGTGCATAGACGTTCTCGACACGATAGGCGTCTAGAATCTCATCCAATCCACCGATATGATCCGCATCCGGATGCGTCGAGATCAATACCTCGATATCGTCGACTTTTTGCTTTTTGAGGTAGGCGACGATAGCATCGCCCTTTCCTTTGTTCCCCCCGTCGATGATGACGTCCTCACCGCTCGGCATCTTGATATAGATAGCATCTCCTTGCCCGACATCGATGTAATGGACTTTGATGCTCGCAGCGGCCGATGCCTCCCCGTATGGCGACACCAATAGCGCTCCACTAAATAGAACGGCACTCCCAATCTTGATCAATTTATTCATTCTCTATCACCTCATATGAATTTATTGTAAAATTATTCAACATAGTCTCATTATAAAATGATATCTGTTAAATAGCTTCAACATTTCACATATCACCATATAAAAAATACATACAGGTTTTTCGCATTAAAGGAGGCGTTTAGCATGTACTTTCGGACACCAAAAGCAGAGAACAGAAGGGAGAAGCCTGTTTTGATCTTTAAAGACGGGGAAGAATTGAAAGAGTGTGCGACGATTCAGGAAGCCGCAAAGTTTTTGAAAGGTCACACCTTCTGTCGCGCCATGCCGTATCGCCCTATCATGAACGGCATCATTTTTGATGAGACCTGGATATATGAGGGAAGTACCTATCGATTCACCACCGACCCTGAAGTGAAGAAACAGAAACTTGATGCTATGCGAAATCAATATCGAGATCGTTTTTGATAGGTATACTTAAAAACTCTATTTAACACATTCATCATTGTAAAAGGGGTGTACACTGACGACTCAGTGTTACATCCCTTCTTAATTTGCTTATATGATTTGTTAACCATACTGGAGAGTTGGACATTTTTAATAAGTGTCCGCTGATTATAGATTGCAAGGCATCACCCTCTTCGCTAAATAAGTTGTGCCTTCACAAATATCATCCAATCGTCTATCATGCTACAACTATCATCTGCTATCCGCTTCATTTTTATACATACCTCTTCTCTTCTTCACCCTGACATGCTCAATCAACGCATGCATGATTTGTTCTTCTTTGATGCCAAAATCCTGATCAAACGGCACCCGCTCCCCTTCGAATAGAAACGCATCGACTAAGTAAAGGACCCGTGGTCTTTTACGCGGTGCGCTGTCCTTGAGACATCGTTCCCAGACGAACTGCCCGAACTCTTTTGAATGACCTCTGTGCTCGATCGCATTTCGTATCATCGTCCGTGTGATTTCAAGATGACCTTCCCATAGCCAACGACCGGCCACTCGATTCCACATCTCGATACGCCCCTGCTCTTTGATCGCTTCTATATCGATTTCGGCATGATACGGCGCTTCATCCTCATTTTTGACGACATCCCTTGCATTTCCTGTCACCGACTCCGGATACAACTCCCACCCGTCAGGCATCCGTTCTTTGATGAACTGTTCGAGCGCCTCCTCACTGATCCGATATCCCTTTTTACGCGACTCGAGCGGCTCTGCCTGGATCACGCCTTTTCGTACCCAGTTGCGGACCGTCTCCTTATGGCTTGTGAGCTTATTCTTCGATAAGATTTCAAATGCTTCGTCAATTGTATACATGGTAAACCTCTTTTTAACACAATGATGATTTTATTAAATAATGCCATAATCATTGTTTTAAAGTAAGCATATTTCTTTTTTTGGCTTCGAATTGATCACAAATTACTGACTGAATCTAACCAAAAACACCATTCGGCCGAATGGTGTTTCTTGTTTCTAAAAATGATTAAACGGTGTACAAAATGTAGAATTAAAGACTTAAACCGTTTAAGATAGATTTTTTATATTCTATCGTTTAGAGATTTTCAATTTTTCCAGACTCTGAAGATGGAAAATCTGCCGAATCAGCTGGCGGTAATGAATTTGTGAGTTCAACTAACTTACTTGCTTCAATGTTACCCGATACAATAATTAATTTGTCAGTATCGTAATAAAATACGAAAGACTCTTTTGAGTTTGAAACAACAAAAGCTTCATTACCATTTTCTAGGCTGATTTCAGTTGTGTCTGAAGGGTTACTGAATGAATAAGCATCCATTCTTGATACCGTAATGACATGTTTTTCATCATAAAAAGCCCATACTTCTCTACTAAGACTATCTTCAGGGATTTGCAAATATTGCACACTAAAGTCATCCATAGGTAACTTTAGACCTTTTGAATCTAAAGTTGAAGATTCATCTACGAAAAATCTCATCAGTCCATTCATTGTCCAATTATGGTCTCGCGTATAGATGAATGTAGCGTAATGATTTTCCCCTTCTGGAGAACGGAAAGTAGTAATTGCATTTTCCCCTAAAATCGTTTCAAAAACTAAATCTTCCTTTTTTGGAAAAAGATGACTACCGTCTTCGAAGTTGACCTTAAATTGTTGTGTAACTGCTTCAGCAGGTGTTAAAGTATTTTCAGAAACCTCAAGCACTTCTGCACTTTTCACTTTTTTATTTGGAATATCAGCATTAGGTGTTGATTCGACTGAAGAATTATCTACTAAGGACTCTGTTTTTTCGATACATCCGACAGTGATACCCAATAGAAGGAGTAATGAGCAAGTGAATAACATTTTAAATTTCATTAGGATCTTATCCCTTCAAAATATAAATTAATAAGGATACTTTGCACTTTTCGCTACGATTGCTTTGTATTTAGGACCTTCAGATGTTAAAGATCTTATATTGCTCTTAGTACATGTTCCTGATAAATAATAATAACTTCCTTTCCAAGTCTCATAGTGACTACCATAATCTATCCATCCCCAGTCTCCTGGTCGAACTGTAACTTTAGTAGCTTCTCCCGTTGTCCATGTATTTCCTACAGTTACATCAATTCCAATTTCTTTTTTCACAACTGCAGTACTAACGCCAGCTGTAATAGACAACTTACCTGAAATAGTAAAGCTACTATCTAGTTTAGACGTTTGCGTTAAATTTGAGCTAGTTTTATTAATTACTCGATGTCCTGACTTACCTAACTTAAATGCGGCTGATGATCTTGTAGCGCTATATTCGTCTCCAGCAACACATGCATAGGCATAAGTACCAAAACCTTTTTTATTTTTATTATTAGATTTTAACTTACTTTCATTTTCTTCTTCCGGGTTCAAGGCTGGATCATACGGTAGTTCAGTAATCCCGTTCTCATTGAAAAAATTACTATATTGTTCCTCAGGGATATCGTAAGTTACACCATCAACGAAATATATAGCTTTTTCTACTTTTCCTTCTTGAGAAAAGTTTGAATCATTTGATTCAGCAAATCCACTTGTAAAGCTTGATAACACAAATACTGAAGTTAATAAAGAAGTGGTGACAAAATGTGATTTCTTAAGATTAATCATACTCATATTCCCCTCGTGTTTTTTTTTGGAAATTAAACCAAAGGAAAAACCCTTTAGATTTTATTACCATATCCAAAATTTTATATCTTTTGAATTTTACTGTAAATGAACCTGAAGTTCTATCTCGTAAACTAAAACCAGGCCATTAGAACTGTTTTTCAAAGAAAAAAATACTCTGATCCTAACTTGAGACATATTCACGCTTTGAACTTTGTTTTACGCTCCGTGCCTCCCGTTAGAAAGGACCAGGAACATAGAGATGCGGCTTATGAGCCAGCAGCTCTTGTTATCGGACCGTCAGGGGGGCAGCGGTGCGATGAGCGACTTCGCCCTAAGGCGTTAGACGCTCACGCATGAGCCCGAATCACCACTCCTTCTCCCATGCCCTGTCTTCAGACACGCCCCAATCCTCAAAGCGATACTTGGTGAGCCAATGGACATGCATCACCTCATATTCGAATACACCTTTGGATAGCTCTGAGACGACGAAACTGACGTCCCCCTTCGCCATCACCCATGTCCCATATAGATATACGCTCTTGATCGGACACTCTTCCGCATCCAGATAGATCACCACGCGGAAGTAAGGCGAGTTCCGTTCTTCATCGAACCGGACGACCTTCTCGACGCAATGTTCCCTGTCGACGACACGTAGCCACTCGGGATGTTCCATCAGTTCCGAGAACACGGTCCGGACGAACGGATCCAATCCATCGAACGCATATTCATCAAGTAGCCGCTCGTCCACCACGTCTCACCCTTTCAGTTTTTATAGACCAATTCCCGATACTTATGCGATTCACGCTTCGTTCAAAGACTCACTAAATAAAAATGTATACATGTATACAAATCTACAAGTATACATGTATACATTTTGAAACAATCAGTTATGTACTTGAAGCGTGTTAGTATTGAAGAAGACCGTCATTTGTTTTAAACGTTCTCCTTCTTTCACCTCACAAAGGATATCCATGCTTACTAACTCGAAGGCTTCAGGATCGATGTCCATCCGTTCAGGAAGTCTTCTAAGCAATACCTCTTTCATCTCTTTGATCGTTTGCTGGTCCAATGTGTGACTCATTTGAATCATCCTCTCCTGTTGATAGCTCAACGATACCTTGAATATGACCGCTCGACATCTCGGCTTGTTTCATATAAGCCCTAGGCTTGTTTGAAACAAGCCCAGGGCTTACGTAGGAAAAACGATCATTTTCACCAAACAAGCACTCATTTTCCATCAATCCAAACATCTCAAATACACATTCATGAAAAGACAGAGCAACGTGACTTCTTTATGCCTTTGACTTCTCACCAAAACCATTTGTTTTCGCCACGCGAAAACATTCCTTTTCCCGGATCCGAATTCTGGATCCAGGCGCGAGCCACGCGAGTCGCCGATCCCGTCAAAGAAAAACGTATGTTTTTCCTCCTTGCCCTTACCGGACGGATTAGGACCGGTCCCCCGGCCCCATTCCATTCAACCCATGTAACCTCGCTGTTTCATGCTGACATATGACTCGTCCGCACCGAGGATGAGATGGTCGAGCACCGGGATGCCGATGAGGTCGCCCGCCTCATGTAACCGTTCGGAGACGAGGATGTCCTCTCGGCTCGGGCTCGCGTCTTATCAAGAGTAAACTATTAAAAATCCATTAAAATCAATACTTTCACTTTGAGAACATGTATTTAAAGTAAATAACAATTAAAGCCTGTATCTTAGTTATCACTTGAGATACAGGCTTTTTATTTATTCGTTCATATAATTAAACAGTTTGCCTAAAAAATCATCGCTAATGGTTAATTGATACTGTTTTTCAACGAGATTTCGAAGTTCCATAACGAGAAGCAAAGAGTTCTTATAGGCTTCATATAGTTCTAATTCATTTAATCGGGCAGTAGTCTTTTTAAACTTTTCATAGTTTTCAGGACTAATTTCTTTTTCAAGATTCTTTGTCATATTAAACCAATTATCGGCATTTTCTTCCGCAATTCGAATGAGTTGTAGTATATTTTTTTGTAATTGAGATAAAAGTTCCAGTGAACGTGCATTTTCCCCTCTTTTAAGAACATTAATCCCCATTAACCATAGGTTGGAAAAATTATTCAATAAAAAATTTACGTTTTCTTCTGTAAGTCTATTTGGTCCCGGACCTTCCAACTCTGATAAATACAATTCTAGTTGTCCTGTTTCATCATAAATAAACATTGCTTTTGTGTCAGGAATGTAGCCTGATTCTTTGAATGAAGGAATAATATTCATTTCGTTTTCGGAAAGGAAATGAAATTCACCACGTATTAGATTTTCAAAAATTACTACTTCCGTACCGTACTCATTTTGATAGAGTAAAGTGTAGGAAGCGACTTCATTTAGCCATTTTGCTGAATCAAAGGTGGAAATTGTATCATCTTTTAGAAAAACGTAATATTCTATATCAGAGTATTGATCTCCCTCTCCTTTTGTAAAAGAGCCATACATCATACAAGCAGATATTCGTTCATCTGACTGGACAAGTTCCTTAACCCTTGCCATTAGTTCCTTTTGTTTTAACAATTCGATTCCTTCTTTCTTTATTTTGATTCAGGGAGAAATAAAAAATCCTCCCAAATAATGTTGGAAGGATTAGTCATGTCACTTTTTAAGGACTCAAATAAAACTATTTAGCCTTTTTAGCTATTCAGTCTTACATTTATTTAGTATATGGAAAAATGGGCAGACTAATCCTAAGTTTTTAAACTGAAATATACTATTTCATTTGTTAAAAATTAGATTAGTTCTTCATTGTCCACCCATCTCTCCTTTCGATTAATAGTATATTAATTTTAACACTTCAAAGTTCAAAGCACAAGTTGGTGAAACTCATAGATTAACTATTCTCTAATGTACAAATCTCCGTATAATTTTTGGATCTGGTTCCTTAATCTTATATTTTCCTCTTCTAATTCCTTTACTCTTGTTTTTAAGGTTTTAATAAGGACTTCTTCAGAACGGGAGCTTTTCTTGGGTTTTGATATTACATTTTCTGTTTTTTGCTGTTTTCGGAGAGATTCAATCCTTTGCCTAATATCATGTTCCTTATAAAGCCATGATTTAGAAACATTAGCTTCCTTTGCAACTGTGTTAAAATTAATAGTCTTACCTTCAAGCGATAGTTTAGAGATAACCTTGTCTACATTTTCTCTAGTCCGCCTGGACTTTTGCTTTGCCAAACGCACAATTTCCTCTGTATTTCGTACCTGTTTAACCATCTAACTAATCCCCTTCAGGCTGCCAATTATTTGCTCTAGTCGCTCTTTAACACGGTTATTAGTCTCTATTTGCCTTTGCCATTGCTTTTCCTTAGCGACTGCCAATAACTCCTCAGTACGATTTAACTGTTCCTCATGCTGCGATAAAAACTGCTTACTTGTACAAAAATGAGTACAATCTAAACAAGCATTGGCGTGTGGACAAGAACCTGCTATTACTGGTAATCGGCAATAACCATTTGGAAGAACTTGTGCATTAATATTTTTCTTGAACCATTGAAGATCAACATCATCGACTTCATTGTCATTATCTAACTCAATTATATCTCCATTATTAGTTACCAGTTTTTCTTTGAATTTTGTAAATTCAGCTTTAAGGGTTTCATCAAAAATATGAGCATATCTGCTTGTCATTTCAGGACTTTCATGACCCAAAAACTTTTGTACAATATGCTGCGGTACTCCGTTATTAATCATTCTTGTTCCTACTGTATGGCGAAAGGCATGGGCATGGAATCTATAAATCTCGCCTGATTTATCGACTATTTTTTGCTCATAAGCTAATTTGTTTAACTCGTCTCTAAATGTTTCTTGTTTTAATGGCGATCCATCTTTTCTTGGAAAGAGGTATTCACTATCTGGAAACTCCCATGAAACTTTATCTTCCCGAACTTTAATCAATAAAGCTACCTCTTTTGATATTGGAACTATATGCTCCTTTTTCATTTTCCATTGATAATACTTTAAAAAGTAATCTCCATCTTTGTCCTCTAATAGACAACCTTTTTTCAAGGTGCACAATTCGCTTATCCTCATCCCACATTCTTGGACTATCATAGTCATCGTAGCTATATATTCGGGTAATTTATCAAGATGACTGTTCAATTGCTCCAGAACGTATTCATCTATAAAACGAACGTTAAGAAGACGTGTTTATTTATCGATTCACATAAAAATGAAAAGGGCTATTTAAAGCCCTTTTCATTTTGCCTACATTGTCTTCTAACTCATCTTTTTATCAATGTTTGTTTTCTGTTAACCTTAATGAGTAAACAAACAAACGAGGGTACTTTATGACAAAAATTGGATATGCACGAGTATCAACCTTTGATCAGAACTTAAACTCGCAGCTAGATGAACTTAAGAAGTGCTTAGATTATTTACGAGAGGGTGATACGCTGGTCATCTGGAAGCTGTGTAGTGCAAAATAAGAGTGCAGAAGTGTGCAACGGAAACGTACACAACTCTGCACTCTTATTTTTGAAAAGAAAAAGGACTTGCCAGCAATAATAATCTCACCCTAACGTTTAAGTTGTGACACAAGAACGTTAGGAGATTGAAGGAATGCTAGCAATGTCCGATATTAATTGTATTAAATTTCTCAGAAACCACAAATCACATTTGATCAATCGAATCGCTATAAATCTAGACCTCAGTTGAAGGACAGTAAAAAAATACGCGGATTCAGATCAATTACCGAGTGAAACCATTCGCCCCAAGAGGGGCATGATGTACGGAACGAAATGCGCGAGATGGAAAACTGAGCAGCTTCCGTTCACGTCTCGAATCTTCAAACCTAATCATATTAGATAAGATGGGATACATCCCTCCCACAAAAGTATCTGCAGAACTTCTATTCCATCTCATCACCGACTGGTACGAGCGAAAGAGCCTAATCATCACATCCAACCTTGAGTTCAGCCAGTGGAATCGTATCTTTGGTGACGCGCGCCTGACGGCGGCACTCGTCTACCGCGTCCATCCATTACGCTTACATATTAAACTTCACAGGTGACAGTTATCATGTCACGCATGTGTTATCGAAACACTAAAACCTAGCTGGAAAAATCCTGTACTTTTCGTTGCATTATTGTGCACATTTGTATTGCAAAATACACTAAAAACATTTCTTGTAAAAATTCATCCTCATTTTTTCTTCAATCGTCGTCAGTTCCCCTAGACCGTCCCGCGAAGATTTCAGACACCCAATCTTTAATTAGATTTCTATCCGCTTCAAATAGTTGTTTCTAGAAACGACTAAACGGCTTGATCCCTTTACACACAAAGGTCTCAAGCCGCCTACATTAGTTGCCCTGTCTACTAGACCGGGAGCAGTTCAAACTAAAAGAGAATGTCTTTTCGTACCTTCCATCTAAACTTTTGTGGAATGAAGCCCGTTAATCTTAAATATTAATTAATACAATTATCGCAACACGAACATTGAAATGTATAAGTCTTCCCCTTCACGAATCAATTGAACTTGGAAAGGGATGTTTTTATATCTTTCTTGTAAGCTAACTTGCCATTGTTGACAAAGGGCCTCTGCAAAAGCTTCAATCTTTTTGTTTTTATCAGAACTGCCTAAGTCGTTTATGTCGTTTATTATAAAAAAGTCTTTAGGTTCGTACAAATTAATCATCTTTTCTATTGAAGACAAATCTGTTCCAAACTCTTCTTTCCAGCCTTTATACGACTCAAGAGATAAACTGTCTTTTAAAAAATAACAACTCTCATGGCAAACTATCTCCGGATTGAAAAATTTTAAAAAGGAGAGAGCATCTTCAATATCATATTTATAATTTACGAAACTCCACCAAGTAAATTTTTCCCCATTAACTTCTCGAAATTCCATAAATTCTTTAATCAAATCGTCAGAAAACACTATATTCACCTTCTTCGAGGGATTTCCCACCTTTTAGCTTTTCGCACTCCATAACCATTATGGAATTTCTGTTTAGTCTTCTTTCTTATTATAATTGTATCTTGGAAATTTAACATTTGGCCTTGGAATTCCACCATGACTTTTCCCAGTTAACCTAACCTCTTTTCTTAACATACCTTTAGAGTCATATGTCGAATACTTATCAAACGTCCCTTGGAATCTCTACTAATCTTTGAAGACAGAGGAATGACATTTTGAACCGGTTTATTTCTACTTTTCTTTGCTAAATATAATGCTTTTTCATATTTATATGCTCGACCAAATCTAACCGCACTATTTAAAGCACTATAAGCAGTGTAGCCCCATTTTTTCCAACCAGTATATCCACGAGATTTGGCTGTTTGATAACCAGTATAAGCACCATATCCAGCCTTAAC